>JAEEYY010000117.1 GCA_016288355.1 Synergistes sp. | reverse complement strand
GCTTCCACAGCAACGCGTTTTCCGGGAATCAGCTCAAAAAGAGAGACCTCGCCGAAAGGCGGTATCCTAAGCTTGTTGCGCCCGAATTTGGCGCTGCCGACGCGCAGGAAAAAGCGTTCGGAGGCGGTGCGCCCGCCCTGGAAGATCAGCCATTCGGCGCTGCTTATGTAGAGCCCGCGCTCGGGCTTTAAGCTCGGCATGCCGGCGTTAGAGGATTTTACGCGCTCCTGCCATGGCCATATGCGTCCGTCTGCGACGGCGTACTCGTCTTCGACCGGCGTAAGCTCGACAGAATGTATATATGAGGTCGTGAATCTGAAGCAGTAGGGAACAGGGGCCTGAAAAAGGACTTTGCCGTCGCTTCCGGCGACAGAAAGTCCGCATACATGCCAGCCCTTCGCAGCGGCAATAAACGCGGCGGGCAGCGTCAGTATCATCAGGATCACAAATAATTTCCTCAGCATTTTGTCTCTTCCCTGCTTCAGAATATCACCCGTCATTTATTTTTTCAATCGTAAAGTTATTATTTAACGGCCTGTTGTTGTATACTACTGATGAAAGTGAGGTGTCGGGATGACCGTGGATTTCAGCACTATCATGGCGGAGCTTACCGAGGAATACGGAGTAAGCATCCTTGAGGATCCCGACCGACTGTCGCAGCTTCTGGAGAACCGCTGCCAGGAGGGCGCGGATAAAGTCTTCCATCTTACGTTCGCACTGAGACAGCTTCTCAGAGACGGCTGGACTCCGAACTCCCAGGATCCCTTTATCGGCAAAAAAGAAAAAAGAAGATTACGCGAGCTTTTGGGCCTGACCGAAGAACAGGCCGAAAGGACCGCAGACATAATAAACTCCGCACTTGCGCAGGGCCCCGGCACAGAATACCCGCACGAACACAAAGATCTGGTGGCGGTGCCGGGAAACCTGAAACAGATAGCCGGCGGCGTTTCCAGCCGTCCGCGGCACGCAAGCCGTGAAAGAAAGAATTTAAGCGGCGGCATAATCATAATAGCAGCGGTGGTATTTCTGATGCTGCTCTTCTTTCAGATCGGCAGACAGAGGACCCCTGTCGGCGACGAGCTCCGCGTCGCGTTCTTCGCGCCGATGTCCGGCGCCGGAGCCCGCAGCGCGCATGTGCGCCTGAGGGCCGCGCAGCTTGCGGTGGAGCGCGTCAATTCCATTGAATCTATAAGAGGCGGCTACCGGCTCAAAGTAGTCGGCTTTGATCTGCCGAAGGACCCTGAAGCGGCTGAAAAAGCGGTCGTGAGCGCAATGAGCGACAAGAGCTTTCTTGTAATGATGCTGGCTGACGACAACTGCGCGGAGACGGTCGCAAAAGTTGCCGAGAGCCTTGAAGTGCCCCTTGTCTTTGTCTCCGAGAACCCGCCGCTCAAAGAAGGCATGCAGGCAGGGGAATTTCCGCTGCTTTATTCCTTCAGTCTTGCGAACGACCCGAACTACCGCGGCAAAATGCTCTCATACTTCGCGTCGCAGGCTCTTTTGAGCAAAAATGTAGCATACTGCTACAACATATCCGACCCGGCTTCAAGAGAGATATTCTCGTCATCCTGCAAATGGGCTGAGGCCTTCGGCATGACGGTGGCGGCAGAGATCCCCTTTACCGGAAAGGACACCAAAAGCCGCGCGCAGGTGGCAAAAGCCGCCGCCGAAAGCAGCGCGGACGTTGTGATAGTGACCGGACTTGCCGCCGACAAATCCGGGATGACGGCCTCGCTCAGGGGGGCCGGCTTCAGCGGGCTGATACTGGGCGAGGGATACACCGACATGATCTATAAAGAAGCAGGAGCCGCCGCAGCCGGTTCCTGGTGGATAAACGAAGTCTCTTCGCTTGACCCGGCGATACGCTCCGTGCTCAAGAACTACAAGCGTCTTTACAATGAGGAGTGTCCTCAGGAAGAGGTAGTATCCGCGATACTCTCATACGACGGCGTTATGTGGATAGCATCCGCTCTCGGCAAAGCGCCCGGTTTCCGCGGGGAAGCGATAAGGCACACACTTCTTGCCACGATGAACCTTCCGCTGACGCACGCGACATTGACGGTGGATCCGCGCACGCACACCCCGCTCAATAAAGCGATGGCGCTGGTCCACTGCGCCGACGGCAGGGGTATTTTCCAGCGCAGGATAAGGATCAGCAAGGAATAAAAACCGCGCTGTTTATTTTTATGCGCCTGAAAGTGTATAATATCTACTTAATACGGTGATAATTATGACAATAACGCTGCAGAGGGGTTAATTATCGATGATCACAACAAGATTCAACGCAGATCGCCTGGAAAAAATAATCGCTGAAACATGGCGCGGCAGGGAAGAATGCGACTGCCTGTGGTTTCAGGGCGAGTGGTGGAGCGCAGGCCGTCTTTTCGCTCTTGCCGACGACTGTGAGAAAAAACTTAAAGCTTCCGGCTTCGGAAAGGGGCAGCGCCTCGCAGTCCTGCTTCCGAACTCTCCGCTTTTGCACGCTCTTTCGTTGGCATGCTGGAGACTGGGCGGCGCGATAGCGCCTCTTAACGCGCGCACCGGCGTTGCAAATCTGCTCAATACGATAAAAATGCTTGACGTGAGCGCGACGGTCGTCACGGAAGAGGGAGGCCTGAAGGCAGAAGGCGTTGTTGCCGACGCGCCTATCGTGGCCGTCACGGCGGAAGGGACTCTGCCTTCATGGAAGGGCAGGCAGGGCATTCCCGAAGACGACAAAACGGCTGTCATATTCTCCACATCCGGCACCTCCGGGCTGCCGAAAGCCGTTATCTGCCTGCATTCGAATATAATCGGCGACCTCACGCCCATCAGTGACCATGTCCCGGGCCTTATAGCGCCTCAGTCCGTTTTCCTTGATGTACTGCCGAACTTCCATACATTCGGCTTCATCGTATCGGGGCTGCTTCCGCTCATGTCGGGCATCAGGCATGCGCTGGTCCCCAGCTTCGTCCCGGTAGACAACACGATAGCCGCGATAAAAGAAGCCGGAGTCAACAAGATAATTGCCGTGCCCACGATAATGTCATTCCTGCTGGGCGTCCTTGCGAAAAAAGGCGAGCACTTAAGCGGCATAGAGCACGTGATCACGGGCGGCGACAGGCTCAACATACAGCTTGACGCACGCTGCAAAGAATATATCGGCGTCGGCATAGTTGAAGGCTACGGCCTCACGGAATGCTCGCCGGTCGTTGCGGTCAACCGCAGCGATGAAACAAAAAAGCTCGGCACGGTAGGGCTGCCCTTCGCAGGCTACGAGATCCAGGTGCGCGACCGCAAAGACAATGTAATCGGCCTCCACGACGAGGGCGTGCTGTGGGTAAAGGGACCGGCAGTCGTTCCGGGCTACTTCCGCGACGAAGTCAATACGAACGACAGATTCCATGACGGCTGGTTCAACACCGGCGACGTCGTCCGCATCGACGAAGACGGCTATATAAAGATCGTCGACCGCGCGACCGACATAATCATAGTCAGCGGCTTCAACGTATATCCGCAGGAAGTGGAAGCCGTGCTCTGCGCACATCCGGCCGTACACGCTGCGGTCGCGGTAGGCGAGAAAAACAACGTCGCAGGGGAGGTTGTCAAGGCCTTTATCATATTGAACGAGGGTGCGGAAGCCACGCCGAAAGAGCTGATGGATTACTGCAAAGAGCGCCTTGCTCACTACAAGGTCCCGCGCAAGATAGGCTTCGTCACCGAATATCCGCTTTCGCCGACCGGTAAGATACTGCGCCGCGAGCTGCGCAAGATGAAAATAGAAAAGCAGTAAGCGCCAAAGCATAAAAAAGCGGGCCCCGCAAAAGCAGGGTCCGCATTTTTATTGTCTAAAGGAACGACTTATTCGTCGTGATCCTTGCCGTCGTTCCCGCCTTTGCCGGGAGCGTTCTCTTTCGTGTAGTTCTTTCTCTCGGTGAGTACCTTGCGGTCCGGCGACGCGTTATGGTCGACGCGCTTTGCCATGATCTCGGCGACTGCGTCCGCGCTGCCTTCGGCTCCGAATGCCTTGATGAAGCGCTCGGCCCAGTACTGCATCTCGTCCACTATTCTATCGATGATCGGCTGCGGCTCGGCCAGGATCATATCGCAGAAGGGCAGGTTCAGCTTCTTGTAGTCTCCGCTCTTTCTGCTGTATCCTTTCTCGTCTCCGGCCGCTACGATCTTGTCCCACAGCTCCCTTGAGATGCCGCGGTCGTTTTCCTTCGTGTAGGTGCCGCCCTCGGTGATCGCGTTGCCGGTGTCCGGATCCATCTTGATGCCGAAGTAGACGTTCTGGAAGAGCGTAGCGACGTTGCCCTTGCGGATGCCGTACTTGCGGAAGGTCGAGACCTTGTCGAGCGGCGTGCCGGAAATGCCGTGCTGAGCGATTGCCACGCCGAAAGGCGCGATCGCGTCCGCTATTTCCTTCGTGCGCTTAAGGTCGATGCCTTCCATCTGACCGACAGCCGGGTCATACGTGCCGTGGAGGCTGCCGTTGGAGATCGCAAGATAATCGGGGAATACGTTCCATGCGTTCAGCCCGCCGATATAGTACAGAGCTTCTTCCACAGTTGAAAGTTCGCCGGGGCCCTTTATCTCGCCGACCTCGACCTCGAGTCCGAGCTCTGTCGGAAGCCATCCGGCCAAGGCGCGCGTAGCTGCGAAATTCTCATAATCCTGGAGGTGAGAGGCGTCGAGCGCAACGGAGGTAAAGCCGTTGGCGGTTACCTTCGTGAGCTGTCCTACCGCCTTCAGTACGTCAGCATCTCCCTTTATCGCGTAGTGGTCCACATGGAGGCCGAAGACGGCTCCGTGGCCGATCTCTTCCGAATATTTCAGAGCATAATCCGGCATATTATCGAAATTTGTGCCGCAGTATGTGGATTCCGACTTTGCAAGTTCGATAAGGATAGCCGCGTTAAGCTTTTTTGCAGCGCGAAGTGCCGCCTTGATAACCAGCGGGTGACGCGCATTTGCCGCGAGGCAGATGGAATCGACTTCCCTGGCCGCTGCCGCTATATCACGCCCGCTGACCAACCCCATTTCCGTGTTGCCAAAGCGTGCCTGCACGTTCAGCGGACGCTTTTTCAGCAGTTCCTGATATGCTTTGCTCTTTACATCCATTGGAATCTCCTCCCGAGATTTTTATAATAGGTTGCCTTAGCTCATTGTAGCCCTTTTCCTTCAATATTGCAAAAAAATGTCGGGCAAATATTTAAGTGAAATATTTATCTTTCTTTTGGTTTTATGCATGAGCCGGAGCAAAGCTGCGCGAAAATGCGCAGATGCGATGTCTCTCCCGGACAGAAAAAAGGGGCGTCTGTCAGATGCTTTTGCTGATGTAAACACGTGCTTTATTAACGGGCTGTCATAATGTGATAAAATCAGTAGGGACTGCAAAAGCAGTTCTATCGATCCATTCGGGGGTGAGTCCATGTTTTCTGTCTCGTGAAGTGCCCGGGATAATGCGGCGCAGGTGATGCGCCGCGCTCATGCGGACTCATGCTCCGGCTTTTCATCATAATACCGCAAGTATAGTCCCGCTCTGTATATGACCTGTCTCTGGCAGGCGGACGCCGCAAACATCAGCAAGGCGTCGCCGTGCCTTTGTATGTATTTGAAAAGCAGCGGATACCATGCAAAAAACGCCCTGCATGATATTTAAAGCATCGCGGAGTAAATAAGAGGGGGAGATCACCATTAGAAACTATATGGAAAAAATAGATGAGCTGTTCGAAAAAATGCGCGAAGGAGTGCGGAACGCACCGGTCGCGGTGAAAGAGATAAAGGAAGCCGGGCACCCCGTCGTGGGCATGTACTGCACCGTCACGCCCTGGGAGCTGATATACGCGGCAGGCGGAGTGACTGTATCATTATGCAGCACGAGCGAAAAGCCGATAGCGGCCGCGGAGCAGCACCTTCCGCGCAACCTCTGCCCGCTTATAAAGTCCAGCTACGGCTTTGCGCTTACCGATACCTGCCCGTACTTCCACTTCTGCGACATCGTGATAGGGGAGACCACCTGCGACGGCAAGAAAAAAATGTACGAGCTGCTGAATGCGCTGCGCCCCACACATGTGATGCAGCTGCCGCAGACCACCGAACACGCAAAGAGCCTCGAACTCTGGAAGCATGAAGTGATAAAGCTCAAAGAAGTGCTGGAAGAGCGCTTCGGCGCGTCGATAACCGACGAAAAGCTCACGTCCGCCATCAGGCTGAAAAACTCGTTAAATGCCGCCGCGCTGCGCTTCTACGACCTTGCAGCCCTTCCGGACGCCGTCGTCTCCGGCAAAGAGATAATGCTCGTATCCGACTATATCAAATTTACCTTCAACTACGAAGAAGCGATAGCAAACGTAAACGCACTCACCGACATCCTGATCGACGCGTACAAGAACGGGGTCCGCCGCATCTCCGCCTCCAAACGCATACTTATCACCGGATGTCCGATGGGCAAGTCCCTCGAAAAGGTAGTTGACGCGATAGAAGCGCCTGAGAACTCCGCCGTCGTAGTCGGCTTTGAGAACTGCGGCAACCTTAAATGCACCCATTACAAAGTACGCGAGGATATCCCGCCGCTTGACGCGATCGCGGAGAAGTACCTTTCGATACCCTGCTCCGTGATGTCCCCGAACAGAGAAAGGACAGAGCTTATCAGGCACTACATCAAAAAGTACAATGCGGCAGGCGTCGCGGACGTGATACTCCAGGCCTGCCATACCTACAACGTAGAGTCGTATTCGGTCCGCACCGCTCTTGCGTCGGAGGGCATACCCTACATCGCGGTGGAGACCGACTACTCGCAGGGAGACGTGGGGCAGTTAGCTACAAGATTCGGCGCCTTTGCGGAGATGCTGTAAGATGCACAGCATCGGCGTTGATATCGGTTCCGCCGCAACGAAGTGCGCGCTCTGGGACGGAAGCGGTATCATCTGCTGCCTGACTCCTACCGGCTGGACCCCGAAGGAAAGCGCGGAAGCCGCAGTTGCCGCGATAAAGGAAAAAGCCGGTATCGCGCCCGATGCTCCCGGAATAACCGTCACAGCCACAGGATACGGCAGAAATGTATTCCCGGCAGACAAGCGCATCACCGAGATAAGCTGCCACGCCGCGGGCGCGCGTTACCTTGTGCCGGAAGCCGGCATGGTGCTCGATATCGGGGGGCAGGATTCAAAAGTCATATCGCTGCATCCGGACGGCAGGGTAGCCGACTTCATAATGAACGACAAATGCGCCGCCGGCACCGGCCGCTTCCTGCAGAACATGGCCGTGCATTTAGGCTGCACGCTCTCCGACTTCTGCCATATACCTGAGGGCACGGAGATGCAGCCGATAAACAGCATGTGCACGGTATTTGCCGAATCGGAAGTGGTCGGTCTTCTCGCTAAAGGCGTCGCCAAAGAATCGATATGCGCCGGCCTGCTTGACTCCGTCGCGCAGAAAGCCGCTACGATGATATCCCGCGCAGGCGGAAGCGGCGATATCTGCTTCACCGGCGGCTGCGCTCAGAACGACATGCTCAGGGCCCTTATAGAAGAAAAGACCGGCCGCCGGGTAGTCTCACACGCCCTTTCCCAGTACGCGGGCGCAATAGGGGCCGCGCTTATCGGAGCTAAATAACACGCAGCACGGAAGGGTTTTGCTTAAATATTTTTTATATGCGTGATTAAAGCGGGGGCTGTTCTCAGATAACAGCCTCCGATAACGCTTCGGCGCCAGGGCGGCTGGTTTACCGGATCCGCCCGGCAAAACCGATATTACAGGAAATCTATTTTAGAAATTTTCACAAGCTCAGTTTATAAAGAATAAGTTAACAACCTGAATCTGCTCAGGCGTGTCATTTGTAAAAGGATCATTTATCGGAACACTTTGCTGTAATAGATATCCTTTTGGAAAACGGGAATCGTTTCCTGCTTAGTCTTTTTCCCCGCAGATCGTCAGATACTCTGAGAATGTAGCAGTTGGAAGCATGCGTCGTTTTTGTATCATATCTGCCCAAATGGCGTTGCCCTCTGATTCCGAGATGATCGCGGCGTTCATTGCTTCAATCAGAATGTCCCCCGTAGTAATGTATGAGATATCGTACTTCTCCACGTAGGGACGGATATCGCGCAGGTTGTTGCTGGCAAGAGTACCGCCCCTGTGTTTTGCCATAGCAATACCGGCGGCCTCACCTCTGCCTATTATCCGCATGCCTTGTTCAGGCGCTGTTGTCATCTGCAGATAATCAACATATTCAGCCGAGCCAGCCTCCATGCTCTCAACACAAAGATCACCGCCGCTTTTTAGCGTATCTACTTTTGCTTGTAAATGAGGCACTTTTTGCAGCTCGTTATATACTTGTGCAGGCAGGATTATTCTTCCGGTGTATAGTTTTGCCAGAATACTTTCCTCGCGGACCCAAAGAAAAGCAGAGAGGCAATCAGTATCAAAGAAATACTTTTCAGTCAATCGCCGCCCCCCCTAAACCGTTTTCATCAAGGCCAAATGCAATATCTTCACGGAAAGCGTCAAGCAGCAGTTCATCAATCTTTCCGGATGAGACCAGCTCTTTTTGGCGTAATTCTTCTACCTGCTTCAAATAATGGCCATACGTTCTTCTTTGGAGATCAACGGGCGTAGGTCTGTACAATTTGTCGTCGTAACCGAGCTTTCTTGCCGCAGATATTACGCCGCAGCTGCAGCTGTAAAGTTCCTCTGAAGAGAGATATCCTTCCGAAACCAATCTCCAAAGCATTGCCATATGGCTCATCCCATAGTATTGTTCCAGTGCAATAATATGCTGCATGGAGAGCTGGCAGTTCCCGGCGGACTTTCTTATAGCAGATCGCAAAGACTTGTATGGGGCGAGGAAGTAGGAGGCAAACTGATCAGCGCACTTCTCATTTTCGCTTTTGGGGTCGAATTTTGCCGAGCAAACATTGAATCCTGATTTATCATCGTAATACAGATGATACAACTCATGGGCAAGTGAATATCTCTGCCGTCCGTAAGATGTCGTCGAGTTGATCGCTATCAGCCGTATTTCATTGTCTCTGATGCACATTCCGCTGATGTTTTCGCCAAGAGGGTAAAAAACCAGCGTGAGCCCCTCTATTTGGTTAACAAGAGAAAATATATCGACCGGGGAATTAGCGTCTTCGCCAAGAGCCTCCCGCAGTTCCTGTGCTTTGGTATTCAGGTCCAGCTTATCCAACATTCGATTCTCCCAGTAACTTTGCCATGAATCTACTGTTGATCGCGATCTTCCCGATATCAGCAATAATGTGCAGGTCATTTTGGCTTACATCCTGTGCTCTAAACGCAAACTGAATCGGATGTGCATCCTGTTCCATTTCCGCAAACGATGCAAGGCTATAGCCGTAAAGATTCACAACGCTCTCCAGTTGATCTACGGTGAGATTCCTCTCGCCGGTCTCAACCTTTGAAATAAACGTCTGAGTCACTCCCAGATAATCTGCAATTTGTCCCTGCCGCAAGCCTGCTTTTTCTCTCATCATTTTCAATTTTTCATAAATTGCAGCCATGGCGACTCCTCCTTTCGCCTCCTGATAGTATTGTATGGCCGATATGTCATATTTTCAAGCTTTATTTATATAAAAATATGACTTTGCTATAATAATCTTCCGTCGCCTAAATGCTTTTGTCTTTTATTTGCTGTTGAAGCACCGCTTTTTCACTGTTTCAGTCAAATAGTGAGAGCAGTACCCGCTGTTTTTAATATCAGGGAGACTGTCAAGACATCCCCGCATTGCTGTTGAATCCTATCCTCAGAACCACCAATTCCGGGACACCTTTCCCGCTTTTTTAAATAAATAAAATTAATGATGAAAAACAGTATGTTTTTATTTACTGTTATGAATATTTAATGCAAAATATATATAGCAATCGGTTAAGTTGGCATATAGCTGAAGCAACAGGAGAACCGGCAGACTCAGTAATTCATATACCGGAAGATAAGCATATTATATTGGTACTGTTATTTACAAAAGCGGCAAAAAATATTCAAAGCGCAATGCTAGGATAATGTTGCTGTCGCTGGAAAGCATGCAAAAAGAAAAAATAAGGTCTGAGATCTTAGAAAAAGTTGTGATAATCTGCATATTGTGTTGATGGCACGATAGAAAAAAAGAGAATGAATAGGTCTGATTTATGAGGGTGTGTTCCGGAGCAGAATTATAGATGGAGGAAATCTTGTGGGTACGATAATTGAATACAGAAATCTGCCTGACAGACAGACAATATACAGACTGTTGATTTATAGTAATACGGTGCCGGCAGAGATATCATCTTTTGCTGTCTCAATGAACAAGCTGCTTGCGGCCGAGCTCATAAAGAGGAAACCTCTTAACAGAACTATGCAGCTCGAAAAATGCTTTGTGAAAGTACTTGAAGAACTGCCGGAACAGTCAATAATCAAAGATATC
>JAEEYY010000116.1 GCA_016288355.1 Synergistes sp. | reverse complement strand
CGTCATTTGACGATTTCGACGCGTCGGCCGCGGCCGCAAAGAAGCTTACCGCCGCGCTTGAAGCGGCGTCGGAAAACGACGATATCCGCGCGATGCTTGAAAACCGCGATCAGCTTTCCAAAAAGTCATTCTGGATGTACGGCGGAGACGGCTGGGCATATGACATCGGCTTCGGCGGCCTTGACCACGTCTTTGCGATGGGAGAGAACGTCAACGCGCTGATAGTGGACACCGAGGTCTACTCAAACACCGGAGGCCAGTCCTCAAAATCGACGCCGATAGGCGCGGTCGCGCAGTTCTGCACCAGCGGCAAGAAAGTCGCGAAAAAAGACCTGGGCGCGATGCTTATGACCTACGGCAACATCTACGTTGCCCAGGTCGCGATGGGCGCCGATATGAACCAGCTCGTGAAGGCTCTGCGCGAGGCCGAGGAGTATGACGGCCCCTCCGTGATAATCGCCTACGCCCCCTGCATGTCGCACGGTATAAAGCGCGGCATGGCAAGCGCGCAGGAGGAGATGAAGCGCGCGGTGGAGTCGGGCTACTGGATCCTCTACCGCTACGATCCGCGCAAAGAAAAGCCTCTTACGATAGACTCAAAGGCTCCGTCGATGGATTATGAGGAATTCCTTGACGGTGAAGTGCGCTACGCGGCGCTCAAGCGCACCTTCCCGGACAACGCCAGAAAGTATTTCAGCAAAGGCGCGTCCGACGCCGCGGCAAGGTACGCGAAATACAAACACATGGAAGAGAACCAGTAATTTCGTATCCTTTATATTAAAGAAAGCCGTTTTTTGGTGTAGTTTAACCGCGGGCTTGTCTTAAAAGACAGAGATACTTTCAAGATCTATTAACATAAGGAGGGAGAGCTGACATGATATATGATTTTACGATCACCACGGGAGAAGGCGAAGAGCTGAAGCTCTCAGATTACAGGGGCAAAGTGATCCTCGTCGTCAACACGGCGACGGGATGCGGTTTTACGCCTCAGTATGCCCCGATCGAAAAGCTCTACGAGGATTATCACGACAAGGGGCTCGAGATACTGGATATCCCCTGCAACCAGTTTGGCGGACAGGCTCCCGGAACGGATGAAGAGATCCATAATTTCTGCACGCTGCACTTCAACACTACCTTCCCGCAGATGAAGAAAGCTGACGTGAACGGCGCGAACGAACTGCCGCTTTACACATATCTGAAATCCCAAAAGGGCTTTGAGGGCTTTGACGAACACAAGTACAGGGCCATTCTCGAAAAGAAGTTTGCCGAAGCCGATCCGGACTGGGACAAGAAGCCGGATATCAAATGGAACTTCACCAAGTTTGTTATTGACCGGGACGGTCATGTCGCGGCCCGGTTTGAACCCACGGCTGACATGGATAAAGTGGAAGCCTGTATAAGATCATTGCTTTAAGCGGAGGATCGCTGTTGAGATCAGGTCTGCCTCAGCGCCAATACTCCGCCGGGCTGAGAAGACCTGGAAGCAAAGCGCGTGATAGATCTTGACAGCACTGTTCCGACCGTATTTGCCGAAGTCGATTTTACGAAAAAAGAAGCTTCCGGCAAATATGTCTGCTCCGTATGCGGCTGTGTGTACGGCCCTGCCGGGCATGACGGCGTCACTCTTGAAGACCTGCCGGCCGACTGGAAATATCTCCGCTGCCGCCGCAGCTTTTGATAAGAACAACGCTTTTACTTTTCCCGGCGGGAAGCGTGACCTTGGCGCGGAAGGCGTCGGCTCGCCGGCAGACCATGACTCAGGAAAGCCGCTTCCGGAGACCGTGGGCCGGCTACAGCAGTACAGAGCGCACAGTCCATTTCTCGGCCATGCATATCAGCCTTCCGCAGCCATGGAAGGCTGATTCTTTATTATCAGGACGGCAGGTAAAGTATGAGTCCGGATCGCTACGACGGCGGCCCCATACATAACTCCGATGACAGGCTGCTGCCGGGTGCGGTAAAATCGTATGCAAAGATGCCGAAAGGAAGCAGATCATGTACCTATGGTTCATCGCCGCAGTTTCCGCTTATTTCATTAAGGGCTTATGCGGCTTTGCCAACACGCTGGTATTTACATCGATTTTGAGCTTTGGCGCATCCAACGCCAGTATTTCGCCGATCGACCTGCTGCTGGGATACCCGTCAAATCTGATCCTAACATGGGAAAACCGCAAAGCCCTTGACAGGAAGATCTGGCTTCCCCTGGCGGCACTGGTGCTGGCGGGCAGCATCCCCGGCGCATTTATGCTGAAAAATGCGGATGTCAGAGCTATCAAGATCGTGTTCGGCGCTGCGGTCATTGCTATAGGCACGGAGATGCTTTTGCGGGATAACAGCAGAAAGCGCGCCGGCTCATCCAAACTGCTGCTGGCGGTCATCGGCGTGACCGCGGGAGTGCTGTGCGGCCTGTTCGGCGTAGGAGCATTGCTTGCAGCCTGCGTCAGCCGCGTCACAGATACCGACGCTTCTTTCAAAGCAAATATCAGCGCAATATTTATCATAGACAACACCTTCCGTGTGATCCTTTATACGATACTGGGCCTGCTTACGCCGGAGACGGTAAAATTTGTCCTGCTGCTGATCCCTTTCGCGCTGCTGGGCCTCTTTGCGGGTATCAAATGCAGCAGGCATATGGATGAAAAACTCGTACGCAAGCTCGCCACCGTGCTGCTTATCCTCTCGGGAATCTCGCTGATCCTGAAAAATCTGTAAAAACCGGGGTAATGCCATGACCGGATAGATCGGTCTCAACCCTTTGTTGATATGCCGGGGTTAAGGCATGGCCTTTTACCAGCTTCCCAAAGCGGAGCAATGAAAGATCCCGCGGGAAATATCACGAAGAAAATTAGTCAAAACATCTGTGACACAGTCAGGCCTCAGGATTTTTTAGGCGGTCTTTATAATTGCGCCGCAGCGGAGGGGGCTTTTCCAAAGCGGGGCGCGAACTCAGGTGCGAAACTTTAAAAAATTTACACTTTCGGAAGTGAACAAGGAGCCGCTTCCCGCTGTTTTTCCCCGGACAAAATCTATAACCGGGACTCTCGCACCATTCTCGCAGCCTCCATCGCACCATTTCGCTGGCAGCGGTGCACCACCAGCCAGCTATCGTCTGGGCTGCACCCAGCCCCCGGAATATGCAAGCACTATTCAGCCTGCTCTACTTTTCAGTGTTTTTTCTATTATTTTTTGTATGGTTTTT
>JAEEYY010000115.1 GCA_016288355.1 Synergistes sp. | reverse complement strand
TCTCATTTACGGTATTAAATATCATAGCATAAACAGTATTTTTTTGTAAAAGAATTTTTATAATATAACCTTTATAAATAAGATAAAGTTCACCCTCTCTTTTTCCTTTTTGCCAGTTTTTCGGCGGAAAGCTTTACCCTCGCCATTCGACCGGCGAGAGAATCGGACATGCCGGTATCTTTGAACTCTTTTGTTTCGTTTTCTATATCTTCTTCCGTCAGCAGTACCGGCGCTCTTCTCATATAAGGCGGCTCGGGCGCGGCTGCAGCCGAACGGCGGATGACAGGCCCCACCTTCATATCGGCCCTGAGCTTTTCTGTCTTCAGAAACTGTTTAAGTTTCCTTTCGATGCCGGCGCGGCGAAATTTAGCCGCGGCAAGCACCGAACCTTCAGAAACGTTTATAGTGATCCTGATATAGTCTTCGATAAATTCGCACGAAGCAGGCTGGCTCTTTTCAGAAAGGGGCCGGCCAGCAAATTCCTCCCAGCGGTCGCAGAGCTCCGAAAGCTTTACCGCCAGCGCCAGCCTGTTCCAGTTTTCGCTGCCGCAGGAAGCCTCTGGCTCACCCAGGCCTTTCTTTATGATCTCGCCCGCCTGCGCTGCGGATTTACCGTACATTTCTGCCTCTTTCTATCGCGACCCAGAGAAGCTGTATATCGGCCGGCGGCACTCCGGGGATCCTCGACGCCTGTCCCAGCGTGGCCGGAGATATCGCTTCCAGCTTCCCGCGCCCTTCGGCAGAGAGCCCCGTCAGTTCGCTGTACTTTATATATTCGGGTATCTTCAGCTGTTCCATCCTCTGGAACTTTCCGACCTGGCGCTGCTGTCTTTCTATATAACCCTCGTACTTAAGTTCGTTCGCTATCTTTTCCAGGATCTCTGCAGGCGCATCAGAGCCTGTCATATCACGGATAAGATCCGGTCCGACTTCCGGGCGGCGCAGAAGTTCCGCCGCAGATACCGTCTCGTCAAGAGCAGACGAGCCTATTTCAGACAGTCTGCCGTTGACTTCGTCCGAAGGGTGGATCTTATATGCCGAGAGCCTTTCTTTTTCGCTCTTTTCGATCCCGGCGGCGGCAAGACAGCGGGCGTATTTGTCTTCAGGAAGAAGTCCTGTTTCAAATCCCTTTCTGCAGAGACGCTCGGCGGCATTGTCATGGCGCAGAAGCAGCCTGTACTCGCATCTGCTTGTAAGCATTCTGTAAGGTTCTTCGGTGCCTTTCGTCACAAGGTCGTCGATCAGCACGCCGATATAGGACTCATCGCGTCTCAGCGTGAAAGGTCCGTCTCCTCTGACGCGCATCGCGGCGTTTATCCCCGCAATCAGTCCCTGACCCGCGGCTTCCTCATATCCGGAGGTCCCGTTTATCTGTCCCGCAAGAAAGAGATTCTTTACCGCTTTGGTCTCAAGCCAGGGGTAAAGCTGTGTCGGCATCACGAAGTCATATTCGATCGCATATCCGGGGCGCAGTATATGAGCATGTTCGCATCCCTTTATTGTCCGTATGCTTTCAAACTGAGCCTCCAGGCACATCGATGTGGAGAAGTTCTGTACATATACTTCCTTCCCCTCTGAGGTTATCGGTTCAAGAAAGAGGGGATGCGTCTCCTTTTCCGGGAACTTTATTATCTTGTCGTCTATCGAAGGACAATATCTGGGCCCTTTTGTGCCAAGTTTTCCGGTATAAAGAGGAGACTCGTTAAAATAGCTGCGTATTATCTCATGCGTCTTTGCGTTCGTACGTGTGAGGCCGCAGATCATCTCGTTATATACTTTTTTTTCGCCGAAATGAGAAAACGCCTGCGGCTCTTCTATGCTTTTCTGGCAGTCAAGCGAATCCCAGTCTATGCTGTCGAAGTGAAGCCTGGGCGTTGTGTCGGTGCGGAGCCTTCCTGTTTCTATACCGTTTCTTCTCAGATCTTCAGAAAGACCCGATACAGATACCATACCGAGCGGGCCGGATTTATGCGATGTAAGTCCGATATGGATGACCGCGTCAAGGTAAGTTCCGGATGCGATCACGACAGTACCGGCAAAAAAGCTCTGTCCCGTCTTTATCCTGACGCCTTTTACCGCTCCGTCGGAAACGATGATCGAGGACACCTGTGCCTGATGCAGATCAAGGTTTTTCTGACGGAGCAGGGCGGATCTGTAATGATCGCTGTAGCGGCGAGGACTGCACTGCGCGCGCAAAGTTCTTACCGCAGCGCCTTTTGACGTATTGAGCCAGCGCAGATGCCTTGTAGAGGCGTCTGCCGCAGATGCGCATTCTCCGCCGAGAGCGTCTATCTCACGGACTATATGCCCCTTTGCCGGACCTCCTATGGAAGGGTTGCAGGGCATCATGGCTATGCTGTCAAGATAAAGGCATATCATAAGAGTCCTTGCGCCCATCCTTGACGCCGCAAGCGCAGCTTCGCAGCCGGCATGTCCTCCTCCTATGACTATAACATCATATGTTTCGTTGATATTCATGGCTTTTCCTTCGGTCTCAGAAAAAGATTCATACTTTTTATAATATATCAGCTGTTGCGGCTGTCGGTTATTCTTCCGTCTTTAACTGTATGGACGGCACACGGAATCTCAAGGCTGAATGGCTCGGCTGTGGCTGCAAATACCTGGGTGCCTCTTGAAAGCAAAGAGTCAAAGAGTAAATTTCTTCCGTTTCCGTCAAGCTCCGCGGTAACTTCATCAAGAAGAAGGACCGTATTCTTTCCGGTTTTTCTCTTAACTCCGTCGGCCGCCGCAAGCATAAGCGCCGCAGCGGTGCGTCTTCTGAGACCTCTGCTGAGAGAGGATGACGCCTGACGTCCTTCCGCTGTGATCAATATATCATCTCTGTGAGGACCTACTATCGGAAATTTCAAGGCAGCCTCCCTTTCCCTGCAGGAGAAAACAGAAGCGCTGTAATCGTCCTCAGGATCTGCGCACATTCCTGCGCCTCCTCTTTTCAGTGAAAGCCCGATCTTTGCCGGAGTCAGCTCCGAAAGATTCTCAAGCTCTTCCGAAAGAAGCCTTATCCCCTCTTCCCTCATTTTCCACAGCCAGGCGGCAAGCGGGAGCAGCGCCCTGTCGACCACCATAGAGGGAAGTCCCTTTTTAAGAAAAAGCGCCTTCTGACGCACTCCGCGCCGGTATTCCGACAGACGGAAAGCATAGGACGGGATTATTATTGCAAGCATCATATCCATAAGCCTTCTGCGGCTTGAAGAAGATCCCTCGACTATAGATACATCTTCGGAAAGAAAAGAAAGGACCGGTACTTTCCACCTGAGATCGGAGGCCGTTACTGTCTTATCGTCCACTTTTATAAAGAACCTTTTTGCTACCTTTACCTTTACTATTTCCCCGGACGAAAGTTCTCCGGTAAGCTGCACCTCAGACGATCCGCTGTTCCAGGTCGGTATGTCCGAGGTCTTTTCGCCCTTTTCGAGAGTTCCCCAGCCGGATATCATACTGATTCCCTCAAGTATATTGGTCTTGCCGGCCCCGTTTTCACCTATAAGCAAATTCAGCCCCGGGGACCATTTCATCTCCCGGGGCTCTATATTCTTGAAGTTATTGAACCTTACCCTCGCAAATCCCATGCTACTGTTCTGATTCTTTATCGAACATCGCCAGCTCTTCCTCTGTAAGGTTGATAGGCGCTATCATGCAGAGGAAATCCTCTCCGTCGCAGCGTCTTATCGTCATATGTCCGGACGCTCCGTTAAAGGATATCTTTACTTCTGGATCTCTTATGACTCTGAGCGCCTCCAGGAAGAACTTGGAATTCACCGCTATCCTGAGCCCTTCGCCTTCCGACTTTGCCTCGATCTCTTCCTTTGCGTTTCCGAAGTCAGGAGCTCTTCCCTGAAGCACCATATTGGAACCGGGAGCAACATCCATCACGACCATTCGGTTGAAATCGCGGACGATTACATCGACCCTTTCCAGCGCGGAGATAAGATCAGCTCTGTCGACTACAGCATCAAGAGTGCTTGATGTCGGCAATATCTTTTCATAAGGCGGGAACTTGGATTCCACGCGGCGCACCGCAAACTCTACTGTTTCCGTTTTAAAATAGAACTGTGCTTCATCAAAAAGTATTTTTATTTCCGAATCCGGTGAAAGAGAAGATATTACTCTCTGAAGCTCCTTAACCCCCTTCATCGGAAGCAAAGCTGACGCGTTATCCGCGCAGCTGCTGACGGCAGAAGAGGATACAGCCAGCCTTCTTGTATCAGTGGATACTATATTGAGCTTTCCTGAAGAAATATGGAAATTCGCCGAAGAGAGATAAAGCGGGAACTCTTCTCCGGACGAAGCGGCAAGCGTTCCCTCTTCTATAGATCTTGCAAGATCGGCTGCTGTAAGCACACAGAAAGTCTGAGCGTTTTCTGAAGAGGGCAGAGGGGGAAATTCACTTACGGGATAGCTTGAGAAGTTGTATTTGCTCCTCCCGGATTTAAGCGTGACTTTGCCTTCATTGACGTCTATCGCAAATTCTTCGCCGGGGGCCTTTTTGAAAAGTTCGCTGACCATCTTGACAGGAAAAACAGCTTCGCCCGGTTCTATTACCGTTATGCCGCCTGCGCTGCAAATGACGGAAGTCTTTATATCTGTGGCCTGCATGATCACAGAGTCGAAGGAAGCTTTTATAAGAACAGATGAAAGTATGCTTACTGTCCCCGATGCGGAAGTGCTTCTTTCTGCAAGGCCCCAGCTTGCAAGAAACTGTTTCTTGTTGATGGTAAGCTTCATAATGATTAGCCCTCCTGTTTTATACAACTCTATTATATTTAAAATCGCAGTCGCCGTAGTAGACGGTGTGAAAATGTAAAAACTGCTTAAATTTGCGTTTCAGGCGCGGATTCTTTGTGTGGAGAACGTTT
>JAEEYY010000114.1 GCA_016288355.1 Synergistes sp. | reverse complement strand
TGGCGATACCGGAGTGGCCACACCTGTTCCCATCCCGAACACAGAAGTTAAGCACTCCTGGGGCGAACATAGCTATGCCTGCCATAGTGAACCGAGCACGTCGCCGGGTTCCCGATTCTTTATTGAATCGGGTTTTTTTATTCTTTCTGTATTCTGTAGCAGAAAAGAAAAACGGCACCTGGCTGATTGCTTCGCGGGTGCCGGTTTTTATATGTCTGTTTCTTTCGAAGAGGGCCTGTTGTCATTTCCCCAGTCACAGAGACGGTCGAGAACATTTACCAGCGAATGTCCTTTCTCCGTCAGGGTATACTCCACTTTTGGCGGGATCTGTGGATATACCGTCCGGACAATCAGGCCGTCGGTTTCCAGTTCCTTCAGGTTCTGGCTCAGTGTCTTGTCCGCAACATTCTTCAGATACCGCTGCATTTCATTGAACCGGACAGGTTCATATTCCATCAGGCAGTAAAGGATGATCGGCTTATACTTTCCGGAGATCAGGGACAATGTATAACTGTAGCCGGTTTCATAAAAATCAGCGTCTTCAATCCGTTTTGTCATACGCTTTCCTCCGGGTAAGTACCTTATAACAATGTAGGTACTTACTTTTTGCTTGGCTGAATGATAACATGAGCATGCTTGAAAAACAAGCAGGATAGATTGTTCAGGAGGAATATTAAATGAAAAAAGATCTGGGAATTGTGCAGGCTGTTTATCCGATGCCGGTGCTGATGGTCGCGGCATATGATGAAAACGGCAAAGTCAATGTCATGAACGTAGCCTGGGGACAGATCGCGGATGAAGACAAGGTTATTCTCTTTATCGGCGAAGGCAAGAAAACCTGGCTGAATATCATGGCGTCCGGTGCCTTTACGGTTGCCCTGGCGGATGAGGCGCATATGGATGCGGCCGACTTCTTCGGCATTGCCAGCGGCAACAAGATCGATGATAAATTTGAACGTACCGGATATCACGCTGTGAAGAGCGACAAAGTGAATGCACCGATTATTGAGGAGTTCCCGGTTGTCATGGAATGTGAACTGCTCGAACATCTCAAGGATGAACACGTATCCGCCATTGTCGGAAAGATCGTAAATGTCAAAGCGGACGAAGAAGTGCTCGATGAAAAGGGTAAAGTGGACGTTCTGAAGCTGAATGCGATCATGTTTGACCAGTTCCGCAACGGTTACTACATGACCGGCAGAAAAGCGGGCCAGGCCTGGAATGCCGGCAAGGAACTGATGCTGAAGAAATAAGCAAAGCCGGCGCTGCCGGCTTTTTTTCAGAACAGACTGTCGAAGTCAGGGAACGGGGAACTGTGGTTAAAGATCCTGTCGCGCAGCTCCTGCGGGAGATTATAACTGATGATTTCAGCCAGTTTTTCCGCACTGATGTCACTGTCCTCCTTCAGCCAAGACAGAATCAGGCTGTTGACCCCGGCGGCGTGGTAGCGGGCATATAACACGGAGGCTTTGTCGTTCCGGTCAAATCGGTCTTCCATAAGGGTCAGATAGAATTTTTCCAGCCAGCGCTGCAGACGAAATGACATGATATTGTTCTTGTCATCATTAAGAAGCTTGCGGTAGTAATATCTGTGCCGGTAATCCAGCTTCAGATTGTCAACAAACATTTCATAGCGGCTTTTATGGGAATCGGCCGGGCGGCTTTCAAGGTAGTTGAGGGACCAGAGCGTCAGGGCCAGATTATATTTGTCGGTATAGTAATTGTAGAAAGTACGCCTGGAGATGCCGCAGCGGCGGCACAGATCCTGGATGCTGACGTCGTCAAAGCTGCTCTCCATCACCATCTGATAGAACGTATCGAGAATCATGCGTTTGGTTGTGTCGTGGCTGCGGTTATTCTCTTTCATAAAGATATACACTCCCGTTTTATGAAAATGCACAAATATTGAATATGTGAATTATAACAGGCAATGAATCCGCTTACAATAAGCATTAGAAAGGAGTCTTTTATGTTCACAAATGAATTTATCAAGCAGGCTGCGGCGGAAGTCAATGATTATGTCATTGAAATGCGCCGCGAAATGCACAAACGTGCCGAAGTAGCTCCGAACTGCGTCAAAGCCGGTCAATTCATCCGTGACCAGCTGGATGCCATGGGCATTCCGTGGGAACCGGTTGAAACCCACGGCTGTTTTGCCACCCTCGACAGCGGCCGTCCGGGTCCGCATATCGGCCTGAGAGCAGACTTTGATGCTCTGCCGATGCCGGAAGATGAATGCAACCTGAAGGAAAAGAGAATTGTCATGTCCGATACACCGGACAAGACCTGCCACGGCTGCGGCCATGATGCCCATACGGCAATGCTGCTGGGCGCGGCCAAGATCATTTCCTCCAACATGGACAAGCTGGACGGCGTTGTGTATCTCGCGTTTGAAGACGGTGAAGAAAACGGCACCGGCTGGCCGGGAATGGAAAAGGTCCTGAAGACAAAGCAGATCGATACATTCTGGGGCATCCACGTATGGTCCGGCATGGACAGCGGTACAATCTGTGTACAGGCAGGCCCGCGTATGGCCGGCGGTATCGGGGTTGACCTGACCTTCGTCGGTAAGGGCGGCCATGGCTCCAGGCCTGACCAGTCCATCAACCCGGTCTTCTGTGCGGCAAACTTCCTGAATAATATCGCAGTTGCCTTTGCCAACCAGATCGATGCCAATGAGACCGTAACCCTCGGTATCACCGGTATCCAGGGCGGTGAAGTCAGCAATGTCATTCCGGATACGGCAAGAGTCTTCGGTTCCTTCCGTCTGTTCAGTGAGAAGGAAGGCCAGAAGGCATTCAAGATCCTGCACGAAGTTGCTGATCATACAGCCGCGATGCACCACTGCACGGTTGAATATTCACCGAACTGCCGGATCTTCGGCGGTCCGACAACCAACGATGAATACTACTCCGGCCTGGCTGAGGCTGCATTGCCGGAAGTCCTGCCGGAAGGCACTGTCGTCAAGGCTGAACCGTGGTATGCAAGTGAATCGTTCGGCCGTTACCTGGCCATGTCTCCGGGTGTCTTCGCGCATCTGGGCATCAACAATCCGGAAAAGGGAACAGGTGCCGCACACCATAATTCCAAGTTCGATGTTGATGAAGATGTCATGATTATCGGCGTCACGTCCACGCTGAAGTATGTGGCAACCGTTATTGAAAAGGGTATTAAAAAGGCTTAATTGCACCATTATAATAAATTTATTAACACCATATAAAAACTGAGTTATAATTTAAAAGTAGTTTCAGTCCGGCTGGTCAAAAAAGGTCTGCCGGTAAAGAAACTGCACAGTACGGTTCAGCAGCGGCGTAATCATAACGGCAGCTGTTGGGGATAAAATTTGGAAAGGGAGAATTACTCAAGAAAGGAGGTTCCAATTCATGTCCGAACCGAAGAAAAAGAAGGGATTTAAAATGCCGCACATGTTGTGGCTGATGATCATTCTTCTCTTAATCTGCTCTGTAGCAACTTATCTGATTCCTGCCGGTGCTTTCGGCACCGATCCTGAAACAGGTGCTATTCTGGGTGACCAGTTCAGCTACCTCGGCCAGCAGACTCCGGTTAATCCGATCAAGGCTCTGCTGCAGATCTTCCCGGGTCTTACCGGTTCTGCAACAATTGCCTTCATCGTCATGGTTGGCGGTGCTACAATCCAGATCTTCCTTGATACCAAGACATTTGACAAGCTGCTCGACTGGGCGATCGTCAAACTGCAGGGCAAGGGCGACACAATGCTGATCTCCATCCTGTTCTGCCTGATGGTTTACCTCGGCGGTTTCGGTGGATCTGACGCGCTGATCGCTATCGTTCCGGTTGGTGTTGCTTTCGCTAAGAAGATGAAGCTGGACGGCTTCGTGGCAATGATGGTTACCACATTTGCTACCCTGATCGGTTTCGGTACAGGTCCGAACAAGATGTTCACGGTCCAGGTCCTGATGGAAACACGTCCGTACGCCGGTTTTGGTACCCGTTTCATCATCATGAACATCATGATGATTGCCGGCCTGCTGATGACTCTGCAGTATGCCAGAAAGATCAAGGCTGATCCGACAAAGTCCCCGCTGTACGGCGAGAGCTTCAAGCCGGAAGAGTTTGTTGACAACGGTGAAGTCATGACAACCGATGTTGTCATCGATGCCAAGATGATCATCACCCTGATCCTCTTCGTCGGTCAGTACCTGTTCATTGTCTGGTATGGCATGAATGGTCAGGCGATTTTCGGCTATTCCCTGTTTGAAATGCAGTGCTTCGTATTCATGGTTGTTGCGACAGTCATCGGTCTGGTCAACGGCATGTCCTGGGATCAGATGGGCGC
>JAEEYY010000113.1 GCA_016288355.1 Synergistes sp. | reverse complement strand
TCTTCGTTTACTCGGGCACGGCTTTTCCGGGCGAAGAGCCTCCTGCGCCGGACGAGCCCGGCGGCGGAGCGGGCCCAAAGTCGAGCAGCGGCTGCAACGCGGGGCTGGGCGCTCTTACGCTGCTTGCTCTTGCGCCATTTGCACTGCGCAGACGAAGCGGAAAATAAGACAGACAGGACAAAAGCCCGTGCCGCCCAGCAGCATTCCGAAAAGCGGCGCATTTTCAAGGTCGATGCCGCAAGCCGTTTTTTAACAAAGAGAGGCATAGGACCCGGAAACTGCCTCCGGCTTGCGCAGGGGGGTGAAATCAGCTATAATATCCTTCCGTGAATGGAGAGTTGTCCGAGTGGTCGATGGTGATTGACTTGAAATCAATTGGGCCGCAAGGTCCCGGGGGTTCGAATCCTCCACTCTCCGCCAAAGACGAATAAGCCCCGTGCGAATCGGACCCGCGCGGGGCTTTTTTATAACCTTCTGCTGCGCGGCCATGTTCTGTGAAGTTCAAAAATGTATCCTTCTTTTCGGTATCTCCGCAGCTTCGGACACAACAGGCGAAAATGCGGAGCCGTGCTCGTGAAGGCTGTGCCAGCGCCGCCTGCCGCCTGGTGTGAAATTATCGGCGGGCGCTATCAGCGTGCGTCCCGCCCGGCTGTTTATAGCGTCTGTCACACCGGCTGCCGCATACAGCTTATCGTAGGGGACGCCTGCGGCGTTCTCCCTGTTTTCGTCGAAAAGACGCATCTGGATGCCGCAGGCCGTATCGGAGAGCTCCGACAGAAGCACTCCCGCTTTTTTATATGCAAAACCGTGTCGGTATATCGAACTAAGCATATCGCGCGCGGCGTATAAAAAATCGCTGTCCACCGAGCAGGGCTCATGGAATTCCCGTTCTGCCGAGCGCGCATAAAAATTATCTTTCTTAAAACGGCTCGTCATTATCCATATCTCCATGCGGGATGCGGCCCTGCCCGCTCTGCGCAGCTGCCAGGCCGCGCGCAGTACAAAGCAGGAAAGCGCTTCCAGCAGTTCCTCGTACGAACAGACATCCGCCCCGAAGGAGCGCGAGACCTGAATCGATCTCGGAGGGGATATTTTGTCGGAGATCAGATATACAGGACATCCGCGCAGCTCCCACGCGGTATAGAGCGTCTGCACCGAGAAGTTTTTCTTAAGCAGAAGGTCGTCCGCTGATGCAAGGTCATAGGCGCTCAGGATGCGGTGATATATACTGAGCCTTTCCGCTGTGCGTCTGCCGACGCCCCATATGTCGGAGGCGCTCACTCTGCCCATCCATTCGGGGTCAAGATAATGTTCCGGCCGCAGCCGGAAAACGCCGGCCGCTGATTTCTTTGCGCATTTAGACGCCAGCTTCGCAAGCGTCTTTGTGCAGGATACCCCCACCGATACCGGGACGCCGCAGCACCGCATTATATCAGCTCGCAGCCTGCGGCAGTACTCTTCCGTGTCCGCAACGGAAGCTATGGACAAATTGAAAAAAGCTTCGTCGATCGAATAGACCTCCATAAGGTCGGTGAAACGCGAGATTCGCTCCATGACCTGAGCGGATATCTCACCATACAGAGAAAGACGCCCGGAAAGCACGGCAGCGCCGGCCTGTTCGAGCTGCCGGCGCACTTTGAAATATGGAGCGCCCATAGGAATGCCCATATCCTTTACTTCTTTGGAACGTGATATGACGCAGCCGTCGTTTCCGCTCAGCACGACCACGGGCCGTGAATTAAGAGACGGATCGCAGCGCCTCTCGCAGGAGACAAAAAAATTATCGCAGTCACAGAGTCCGATGATGCGCATAGACATACTCATAGTAATCTACTATCTCCTTTTATAAAATAATAGATATACTATATATACACGCCGGAGTATGTCAACTATATGTAATCATAAAGTGTCCAAAAATAATCTTAAACTATTCAGGATACAATATTGCAAAAAACATGATTATGGAATAGTATATATATTATTCCACTATTAACAGTGGCTGTAATATTTTTTTAAATAATTTCGGGGGAAGTGATTGACATGTTTAAGGAAAAACCGAAATTACCTTCGCTGAAAATCGGAGAATATGAACCTAAATATCCAATAATCCAGGGCGGAATGGGAGTCATGGTATCAGGCCCGAAGCTTGCGGGAGCCGCCGCCGCGGCAGGCTGCGTGGGCACCATAGCATCGGTCGGACTGGCGGCGTCATATCCGGAATTCAACGCTCTCGGCGACAGCCGCGAATTCGATAAAGAGAACAACAAGATCCTTGCACGTTTCATAAAACAGGCAAAGGAAGTTTCAAGAGGCGGTATCATAGCGGTAAACTGCATGTGCGCGCTGAGCAATTATGAAGACCTTGTGCGCACCTCCTGCGAAGCCGGTGCGAATATCATAATTTCCGGAGCCGGGCTGCCGCTCAAACTGCCGCAGCTTACCGAGGGTTTCCCCAAAACGGCTCTTGTCCCGATAGTAAGCAGCGTAAAAGCAGCAGCGCTCATCGCTACCCGCTGGCTTAAAAATTACAACAGATTCCCTGATGCCTTTATCGTAGAGACTCCCAATACCGCAGGAGGACATCTCGGCGCCCGCGACGAAGAGCAGGCGCTCGATCCGCAGCTCTCTCTGCAGGAGGTCGTACCGGCTCTCGTCAAATACCTTAAGGAATTAGGACGCAATATACCCGTTATATCGGCGGGCGGGATATGGAACTCCGGCGATATGAAAGAATCGTTCGAAATGGGGGCAAGCGGCGTACAGATGGGTACGCGTTTTGCCGCTACGGAAGAGGGAGACGCATCCGACCGCTTCAAACAGGCTTATGTCGACGCGGAAGAAAAGGACGTCGTGCTGATAAAGAGTCCCTGCGGGCTGCCCGGACGCGCTATAATGAGCCCTCTGATAGAACGTTACCTGTCCGGCGGTCTGCAGAAAGCCATCTGCCGCAGACTGTGCCTCTCCCACTGTCTGCTCCGCACACACAGCGAGACATTCTGCATAGCGGAGGCGCTTGTAAGCGCATATAAAGGAGACTGGGAAAACGGGCTCTTCTTCTGCGGAAGCAACGTTTTCAAAGTAAGATCCATCCAGAAACTGAAAGAGATAGTAAACGAGCTGATAAGCGACTTCTCGCTCACAGACCTTCAGAGCGAAGTATAGCGCCGCCGCGTTCCCGGCAGCGCACCTTTGGACACGGCGCGCACGACGCTCGCCACTCCGGCATAAAAAAGCCGGACAGAAACTACAGATAAAAAAGAGGAAGGTTATATACCCTTCCTCTTTTGGTTTGCTTCTGCGGCTGCCATCTGCAGGCAGCCGCTTTCATGGTTTAAGCGTTCACTTCTTAGTCTCCATCAGCTTGCTGAGCTGTGCCTTGAGTTCCTCGTAGCCTGCCCTCAGTTCTTCGTTGTCGCGCCTGATCTCGTCATAACCGGCCTGCAGTTTGTCATTGCTTGCTTTCAGCTTTTCGTTCTCTGCCTTTAGCGCTGTTATCTCGTCCTGCATCACATATGTCGCGCTGATCGGGCCTGCCTTGTAGCGGTCCGGAATTCCGACCTTTTTGGCTCCCACTCTGAACGTAACGCCGGCGTTCGCAAGCACTCTGTGCTCCGAACCGCCG
>JAEEYY010000112.1 GCA_016288355.1 Synergistes sp. | reverse complement strand
TAACGATAAATGAAGACGAGAAAGATGATCTGCTGTCGCTTTCCGTGAAGGACAACGGCAGAGGCATGACGCCGGAATTCGTGGCAAAGGTTACAGACCCCTTCACGACGACAAGAAAGACCAGACGGGTCGGCATGGGGCTTCCCTTCCTGAGGCAGTCCGCTGAACTGTGCGGGGGGGGGCTCTCTATAGAATCCGAAGTAGGCGTCGGCACTACGGTTACCGCTACGTTCGGCTATTCAAGCGTCGACCGGCCGCCGATGGGAGACATGCCGTCGACCGTAATGACGCTGGTGATGGGTTCGCCTCATGTCCATTGGAAATACCGCCATATAATAAACGGCAGGGAATATCTGATGGATACGGATGAGATCGTGGAAGCGCTCGACGGAGACAGAGATCTGCTGACAACAGCCGAAGTCGGCATCTGGCTGAGAGACAGCATCAGGGAGGAGCTTGCGGCCCTCAGAGAGCCTGAGAACTGAAGCTCTTAAGATATAAAACGGCCGGCCTTCAGCTTAAGGGCCGGCCTGCTTTTATTTTCACGCCCGGCATACTCAGAGGGCAAGCCTTGGCAGCGCGTCTATAAGCGCTCTTGTGTACGGATGCTTCGGCGAAGATAATATTTCCTCCGCGCTGCCTCTTTCGCATACTTTCCCGTCTTTAAGAACTATTATCTTTTGCGAGGCCTGCGCCGCAAGCAGCAGGTCGTGCGTAACGAAGAGCATCGACATGCCTCTTTTCACGCGCTCCGCCAGCACCTCGATTATCTCGCCGCGCGTGGAGGCGTCCTGCATCGAAGTCGGTTCGTCGCAGAGAAGGAGCTCGGGAGCGAGCATAAGCGCGCGCGCTATCTCAACGCGCTGGCGCTGCCCCCCTGAGAGCGATACGGCGCGTGAATTGAGTATCCTTTCACCGCTCAGCCCGAGATCTGAAAGTATCTTTTCGGCGCGCTCACGCCGCTCATCTTTTGAGCATTTTACGCCGGCGATCACATATGGCTCGGTGACCGCATCAACAGCGGTAAGCGCAGGCGGGATAGCGCCGTAGGGATCCTGCGGGACATAACCGCAGCGGCGCCGCAGCGATTTCAGCTCGGGCGTACCCGTCTTCGAAAGGTCGCTGCCGAAAAGAATCACTTTGCCGGAGGAGGGAGGGATAAGCGCTGTCGCGGCACGCAGCAGCGTGCTTTTGCCGCTGCCGGATTCGCCTACTACAGCGAGCGTCTCTCCTCTCAGAAGGGTAAGATCGACCCCGTCCAGCGCCCGGACACGTTTTTTGCCCCGGGAAGAAAATTCCACAGAAAGGCCTTTTATCTCAAGAATGCTGTCTGCCATATCTTTCATTTCCCAGCATCGCAGCGGCAAGAGCTCTGGTATGCTCATTTTCCGGCGCGGTGATAAGAGCGCGCGGCGTTCCCCGTTCTATTATCCTGCCGTCCTTCATAACGAAAAGAGCGTCGCAGGCGGAGGCAGCCAGCGGCATATCGTGAGTGATCAGCAGCACGGTCAGATTCTTTTCGCGCCTGAGACGTTCAAGCAGCCTTATTATCGCAGCCTGAGTCACTACGTCGAGCGCGGTCGTAGGTTCGTCCGCAAGCAGGATATCGGGCGAACATGAAAGAGCCGCCGCTATTGCCGCGCGCTGCTTCTGCCCCCCTGAGAGCTCATGCGGGTATCTCTGCGCTGTTTCCGCGGAGAGCCCCGCGTCTTCAAGAAGGCTTTCCGTCATCTTCTGTGCTTCAGCGTATGCCGCGCCGGTGTGCAGCGTTATCACTTCGCGGATCTGCCTCCCTATCGTCATTACAGGAGTGAAGGAATTCATCGCACCCTGCGGAATGAGCGATATTTTGCGCTGGCGCAGCAGAAGCATATCCTTTTCCGGGATATTCAGAATCTCTCTGCCGCGGTAGAGGATGCTGCCCGTCGCTTTGCTGCCGCCGGGCAGCAGACCCAGCACCGCCATTATCACAGTGGTCTTGCCGCTGCCGGATTCCCCTATCAGCGCACAGAAGGAATTTTCGGCAAGTGAGAACGAAACATCCTTTACGGCATATGCCGGCGTCGCGGACGAAATATTATATGTTACGCTCAGATTCTTTATCTCAAGCATGGCCTATCCGAGCCTCGGGTCTATCTTCTCTTCGAGGAATTTTCCGATGTCAAGGAATATCAGGCAGACGGCCGCTATTCCCAGCCCCGGAGGAAGAAGCAGCCACCATGCGCCCTGCGTGAAGGCTCCGAAGGAGTGCGCTTCGTGCAGCATCCTTCCCCATGATATCAGATGCGGGTCCGACAGCCCGAGGAATGCAAGTCCCGCTTCGGCAAGTATCGCGCCGGGAACGCCGAGCGCAATGTTCGCAAGCAGTATCGGCGCGGTCTCCGGCAGAAGGTGGCGCCAAAGGATATAGCTCCTCGGCGCACCCAGAGCGCGCAGCGATTCCACCCACGCGCTTTCACGCAGCGTGAGTACAAGGGCCCGCACAGAACGCGCCGTTCCCATCCACGAAAAGAGCGAAAGGATAAGAACCAGCTGCCACAGCCCTCTCCCCCAGATGCCGGCAAGCGCCATCAATATCGGCAGAGTCGGGATGGAAAGCAGTATATCGACGGTCCTCATCACGGCCGAGTCCAGTATGCCTCCCGCGTATCCGGCGGCAAGGCCGAGCGACATGCCGATAAGGCTTGCCGCTATCGTTGCCGATATGCCCACTATCAGCGAAGTCCTGATGCCGTAGAAAAACAGCGCCAATACGTCTCTTCCGCGCTGGTCCGTGCCCAGCAGCCCCTGCCTTTCTCCCGCAAGGGACAGAGTAAGGCGGGCGCTGTCAGCGCCCTCAAGAAGCATGCTGTAGCTGCCGTGCGACGGGAAGAGATGATCCACGCTCCTGCTTACCGGAGGCAGACCTATCGCCTGTTTGAAGATCAGGTCGCGCCCGTCGCTGTTGATCCAGTATTCATCGGAGCCGCTGAGCTCGCTGAGCAGATACTCCTTTTCGGGGGATATCCATTTTATCCTGACGTCAGCCGAAGCCTCCGCCGTTATGTGCCCGCGGAGAGAAAAGATCGCCGGAGGTTCCTTATCCCATACGAATTCCGTCTTTCCCGGTCTTATATCTATCGTCCGTGCGGCCGGCAGCGTGCCGCTCTTCCACCAAAGCGGCCTGGCAAAGGGGGCGCCGGTTATCTCCTGCGGCGGGGCCTTGACCAGCAGCGGGGCGAATATCCCTGCCGCGGCTATCAGTATGAAGGCTATAACGCTCTTGCGCAGCAGTATATCACGCATCATTCTTTTTTCCCCTCTATCCTTACCCTCGGGTCGGCAAAGCCGTAAGCCACGTCCGCGGCAAAGTTGCAGAAGACCGTGATCAGCGCCAGCAGATAAAATGACGCGCCTGCCGACGGATAGTCATGACCGGATACGGCTTCGAGCAGAAACGTTCCTATGCCGTGAAGAGAGAATACCGATTCGGTGATGACGGCGCCGGAAACAAGCCCCGGCACTGACATCAGCAGTATCGTGATTATCGGCGGCATTATCGTCCTGAACGCGTGCCATACGACGCGCCCGCGAGGCAGTCCGCGGGCACGGGCCATCAGCACGAAATCTTCGCCGAGAGCGCGCACCATCAGATTGCGCACATAAAGCGCCCATCCGCCGAAGCCTATAAGAGAGAGCGAAAGCACCGGAAGGGCCATATGTCTCACATAGTCAAAAAAGAGCGCGGCACTCCCTTCGGGAGGCGGCACGGACAAGGTGCCGCGCAGCGGGAATATCGGCAGCGCGCGCGCAAAGAGCATCAGCAGCACGATCTGTACGAAAAAGCCGGGGAAGGACGCGGTCACGGCGCTCGCCGCAAGAACGATCTTCTCCGCAAGGCGCCCGCGGTTAAGCGCGGCCTTTATGCCGAGCCAGATGCCGAACACAGCGGAGAGCGCCATGGAAGCGGTCGTAAGCGCAAGCGTCACCGGCAGCCGCGAGAGCAGTTCATCCCATACCGGCTTTCTGCTGATGAATGACAGCCCGAATCTGAACGTCAGCATCTGCTTTACATAAATCACGAACTGCTCAGGCAGAGAGCGGTCAAGGCCGTAGATCGAGCGCAGATTCTCCTTTGCCTCCGGCGAGAAGGACGGGTCTATTATCGTGCTGACCGCGTCGCCCGGCATCATGCGGAATATCACGAAATTCAGCGCTATCACCGCGGCAAGCACAAAGAGCGATGAAAAAAAGCGTTTTGCAAGCCATCTGTAATTCATCTTCCGCCGCCCCCCAGCAGCCTGTAATGCGGGTTTTTCTCAAACATCAGATATTCTCCGGGACGGTAGCTTTTCAGTATGAAAGGACCGCTTCCGATAAGCCCGTGCGGACCCGTTTTGCCGTCTTCTGCAAGGGGGTCCCAGCGCTGCCAGTCCTTTATCTTTTCTATTACAGCGGCTGGGATGGCCGGAAGCGATGCGGCGTTGTCCAGATACCAGTAACTGACCCCGTCCATTACGATGCGCAGAGTATGATCGTCGGGCGTTTCGGTCTTTTTTATGTTTTTTACCGCGTCGAAGAAGCGCGGTATCTTATTGCGGCGCAGGAAATCGATGGTGGCCTTTAAGTCGCGTGCTGAAAGCGGAGAACCGTCGCTCCAGGTAAGCCCTTCTTTTATGCGGAACAGCAGCTCGGTGTGGCGCTCTTTTCCTTCTCCTGCCGTCTTTACCTCCCATGATGACGCTATCGCGTCGCAGTTTTCCAGCGTATAGGGGTTCGTCGTAAGAAGCGATTCGTATATCAGCCCCAGCACCTGCCATGAGTAGGCGGAAGAGGCGGTAAATGGATTTAGGTTGCGCGGCTCTTCGGCAAGCAACATCCTGAGCGGGCGGTCCTTCCCGTCGGCAGGTTCCGCGCCGAGCAGCGTCCACATATTGTCGGCCGTTATGCTGTCTGTCGTAAATATGTTCTTCCATTCCTTCGATACCGCGGCTACCGAAAGGCGGCTGTAAATGGGCACGGAGGGCATCAGTTCGGCCAGTATGCGCTGCGCTTCGGCAGAGGCCTCATGCGCTGTTTCTTCATCCGGCGCCGCGCGCAGCGCTTCAAGTGCTTT
>JAEEYY010000111.1 GCA_016288355.1 Synergistes sp. | reverse complement strand
TGACGGCCATGTTCGTGGTGATCTTCTTAACTCAGTGGAAGAAGGAACAAAAACACTATACCGGGCTCATCGGGATCGGCGCGTCGGCACTGTGTCTGTGGCTCTTCGGAGCCCAGTCCTTCCTGGTCCCGGCAATGATCCTGATCGTAGCGGCGCTGACGGTCTTCCGCCGGCCGCTGGAACGGGCAGGGGGGTGGAGCGAATGAGTCCGATGACCCTGCCGCAGCAGATGATCACCATCGCCCTTTGTGTGGCGGCGACCATGCTGACCCGCTTCCTGCCGTTTTTGATCTTTTCTCCCAACAAACCGACACCGGCCTTTGTCGTCTATCTGGGCCGGGCGCTGCCATGTGCCGTCTTCGGCATGCTGGTCGTCTATTGCCTCAAAAATGTCTCGTTCCTGACAGGAAACCATGGGATCCCGGAACTGATCGGCATTGCGGTCACGGTGGCGCTGCACCTCTGGAAAGGGAAAACGTTGCTGTCGATCGCCGTAGGAACGGTCGTATACATGCTGCTGGTGCAGCTGATCTTTTGACAAAGGAAAAAGAAAGCCCGCTCCGTTGGGAGCGGGCTTTTCTGTTTGATCCGGATCGTTATTCCTGATTTTTGTCCTTGTGCTCGGGAGGAGGTTCCGGGGATTCTGCTTCTTCCTGTGCCGTATCCGGAAGGGCAGGAGCGCCGGCAGGAGCCGCAGGCCGTTTGCCGGGGCGTCTGCGCAGAAGATCGACCCAGTTGGGGACCGAAAGATCCGCGCCCACCAGGAGTTTGACCAGCCAGATGAAGAACAGGATCACTAAGATCGGGATGATACAGGAGGTCACGATCAATACCGCCAAAGCCTCGATGAACCGGTTGAGGGTGGACTTCGCCTTTTCGGCAAGTCCCTTGACGCCGCCGGTGATCGTCTCCCAGGTGCGGGTCAGGATATTCTTATCTTCATCCGAGGCTGCATAGGAACTCATCTCATCGGCCGTTTCCTCGGCCATGGTGATGGTGGCGTCGATGGATTCCTGGTAGGTCTTTTCAATGATGGCGGAGACCTTGAGGGAAGCGGGAATCACCAGCAGGATTGCCAGGGCAAAGATGACGATCTTGACGATGATCCGCTGGATCGACGGCTTCTTTAGGAAGACATTGGCGATCACGCCGGCACAGGCCAGGGGGATCAGCAGATAACAGGCGGCATAGCCGGTGATGGTGAGCAGGTACTTCTCCAGGAGAAGCGCCACCATGACGATGAGAAACCCGAGGCTCAGGTCCGTCAGCTTTTCCGCAATGGGGGTGGCAGCGTCTCCGGGCAGAAGTGTGATGGCCGCCGACGTAGCGGTCGCCGCCGCGGCCAGTTTGATCACATTGGCGCGCTTTTCCTCCAGTACGGCGATCGATTTCTGATGGTGATCCACCGAGGAAAAGATTTTGGCAAAGACAAAGACCGACAGCAGCGCGACGACCAGAGCGATGGCGATGGTCAGGATTTGACGGTTGGATAAGGCTTTCAAATGATCACTCCTTCCGTAGGCTTCTGTCTCCAGTATACCCTGTGACTGCGCCGGTTACCAGTCAAGGGAAAAAGAAAGAGGTGCTTCCGAAGAAGCACCTCTTTGGGTTGATCAGAATTGATCTTATTGGCCGATAGCAGCGCGGCAGAGTCTCTCGATCTCCTTCGGATCGGAAACATCACCGGACTTGGAGCCCTTCAAGGAGGCCTTGCCATCCTGTTCCTTGACCCAGGTAGCCATCTCTTCGTCAGAGACCTTCGGGATGTTGATGACAGCCAGCTTCTTGATCAGGCCGACCAGATCCTCGTAGGAGATGCCGATGGCGGCATACAGCTCAGCGGACTCAGCAGGAGCATTCTTCTTGCAGAGTTCCAGATACGGAGGCAGGAAGACTGCGGTAGCGATACCGTGCGGGATCTTGTAGTTCTCGGTCAGGTGATAGCCGAAGCTGTGGGTCCAGGTGGTACCGGACAGAGCGATGGCATAACCGCCGTAGATAGAACCGATGTAGAGTTCAGCTCTCTGATCCGGAGTGATCTGGTCAACGGTCTTGCCGTCAATTGCGACCAGGTTCTTGTAGATCAGCTTGATGCCTTCGACAGCAAACAGCTTGGTCATGACATGAGCGGACTTCTGGAAGTAAGCATCCAGGCAGTGGCTCAAAGCGTCAAGAGCGGTGGAGATGGTTCCGGGGACCGGAACGGTAGCGGTATACTGCGGATCGCCGAATGCATACTTGGCAAAGTTGTAGGGAGAGAAGGTAGACCTCTTGATGCCTGTCACCGGCTCGGTGGTAACAGCGAACGGAGTGACTTCGGAACCGGTACCGGAAGTGGTGCCGATGGCGATGATCGGAAGGGAAGGAGCCAGCTCAAAGAACTTGGTGCTGTAGAGTTTCTCAACAGGCTTGATGTCGTTCTTGCAGAGCAGAGCGCAGATCTTACCGGCATCGATGCAGGAACCGCCGCCGATGGCGATTACGAACTCAGCGCCGATCTCTTTTGCCTTGTTGGCAGCTCTCTCGACATCGAGAATAGCCGGATTCGGGCCGATCTCATCAAAGATCGCATACTTGATGCCCTTTTCTTTCAGAACACCTTCGACATCCGCCAAAGCACCGGACAGTTTACCGGCGTACGGATCGGTGACGATGATAGCAGCCTTGCCGAGACCTGCGAACAGGTTTGCATTGGCAGCAACAACACCGGAACCAACCATAATGTTGACAGGGTTATTAAACCGCATTTCCATAGATTAAAGCACCTCTTTCATAGTTTTTGCTTTCTTTCATTATACGGCAACCGTCAAGCCAAAGTAAAGATTGTTTTCCCTTTGTCTATGCCAAAGGATTCCGGTCAATTTTGGGCAGTTTGCTGGCATAACTTTGGGGGAATCTTTCAACTTTCACAAAAAATGGGCAAAAAAAGCGGGCCGGAGCCTCAAAACAGAGGTTTCGGTCCGAGCTTTTACATGTTAAGCAGATATCCTTTACATTGCTTTGACTAAGAGAAGCAGCAGGTCGGCCGCCTCCTCGGGAGAGGAGGTGTTGTCCAGGATGAGATCCGCAGCATCCCGGTAAAGCGGCTCCCGTTCGGCATAAAGCTCCTCAATGGGCTTTTGCTGGGACAGGGGACGCCCTTGGATGTCCAGATCCTCCAGCGGCCGGCGGATCCAGACCAGGATCCCGTGTTCCCGCAGGCATTCGACGTTTTCCGAACGCAGCACCGCGCCGCCGCCGGTGGAAAGGATCAGACCGGTGGTCTTTCGAAACCGTGTGAGGAGGTCGGATTCGATCTTCCGGAAGGCTTCTTCTCCGTGCTCGCGCAGGTAGTCCCCCGGGTTGCAGCCGATTGCCGCCTTGATGAGCTCGTCCGTATCGATCACCGCACGTCCGGTCAGAGTTCCCAGTTCTTTTCCGATGGTCGTCTTGCCGCTTCCCGGCATGCCGATGAGGACCAGATTGCGTCCGCCCGGAATGGGATCCGGATCGGTCTCGCCCCGCAGGAACCGCTGGTAGCGTTTGGACAGGTCAAACAGGGTGGAAAAGAGATCGGCGGCATACTCTCCGAAGGGAGCGGCAGCATCTTTTTTGACCTGGCCCAGTTTACTGTTTTCCCGGGCGCGGTCGAAGGTGGGAAGACCCTGTTCCCGTTTGACCTCGGCGATCTTCTCGGAGATCGTCATGCGCTGTTCCAGCAGCCGGAGCAGTTCCCGGTCGACGGAATCGATCTGTTCCCGGTAGGATTCCAATGTACTCATAGGCGGCACCTCGGCAAAGTGATCATGATCGGTTGATGGTATCGGTAAAGGTTATTTCGTTTCGGATCCCCGTCTTTTGGCCATCTTTTCCAAAAACTCCGGACCGTAGCCGTAGTGCTCGACCACGTAGTCCAGGTCCTTGTCACCCCGTCCGGACAGGTTGACGAGAACGCTGCCGGTGGTACCGGTACGGGCTACCTTGATGGCATAGGCCAGTGCATGGGAGCTTTCGATGGCGGGAATGATCCCCTCATGACGGCAAAGCAGGAACAGGGCCTCGATGGCTTCCTCGTCGTCGATGGTCTCATAGCGGATCCGCCCCAGATCGTGCAGAAGAGCGTGCTCGGGACCTGCAGCCGGATAATCGAGACCGCTGGCGTTGGAATAGACGGGAGCGGGATCGCCCTTTTCGTCGGCGAGCATGATGGAATTGAACCCATGCATGACGCCCTCCTTGCCGTAGGTGATGGAGGCGGCGTGGTCCCCCAGCGCGGGACCGCGGCCGAGAGGCTCGACGCCGACCAGTTCCACCGGATCTGCCAGGAAGGGTGTGAACATGCCGATGGCATTGCTTCCGCCGCCAACACAGGCGACGACCTGATCGGGCAGATGTCCCGTCTGGGATTTGAACTGCTCTCTGGCCTCCTCACCGATGACGAACTGGAAATCCCGGACCATCAGCGGGAAGGGATGGGGACCGGCAGCAGTACCGATGCAGTAGATGGCGTCCTTGTATTCTTTGGCGTAGGCCATAAAGGCGGCGTCGACCGCTTCCTTGAGGGTCTTAAGACCGAAGGAGACAGGGATGACCCTTGCGCCCAGCATCTTCATGCGGGTCACGTTGGGCGCCTGTTTGGCGATGTCGACTTCGCCCATATAGATGTCGCATTCCATTCCGAAGTAAGCGGCGGCAGTTGCCAGAGCCACACCGTGCTGCCCGGCGCCCGTTTCAGCGATGAGCTTCTTTTTGCCCATGAATTTGGCAAGCAGACCTTCGCCCAGGCAGTGGTTGAGCTTGTGGGCTCCCGTGTGGTTCAGATCCTCCCGCTTGAGGTAGATCTGATACCGCCCCAGGGCATTGGAGAGATTCTGGCAGTGATAGACAGGGGTCGGACGTCCCTGAAAGTCTCTGCGGATGCGGCGCAGTTCGTTGATAAACTGAGCCGACTGGGCGATGGTGTGGTATGCCTCGGCGTATTCGTTGAACGCCTTGATCAGTTCCGGATCGTCCAGATAGTTTCCGCCGTATTTCCCGAAGTATCCGTCCCGGGAGGGATACTCCTTGAGATAGTTGTCAAAATCACGGTATTTATTCATAGTGTGCTCCTTTCCGGGGAACGCAGTTGTTTTCGCTCAGTATACCATAAAACCGGAGCCTGTGAAAGAAATACCGAAGAACGGAAAAGATAGGGAAAGGTAACAATTATCGGGTGAAAAACAGACCGTTCCGTGGTACAATAAAGAATCATGTAAAAGGAGTCTGAAGGGTCGCGTGAAGAAGAAACAGTGGTTCAAACTGGATAATGCCGCACTCATCTTTCCGGCCATGATCCGCCGTAACTGGAACAACGTATTCCGCCATTCGGTGACGCTCACCGAGGAGGTGGATCCGGCGGTCCTCCAGCAGGCGCTGGAGGATCTGCGCCCACGGTTTCCCAGCTTTTTTGTGCGGCTTCGTTCCGGCTTTTTCTGGAGCTATCTGGAGGAGATCCATGAGCCGCTGACCGTCGAGGAAGAGTTCGCCTATCCGCTGACTCACATGACCCGGCGTCAGCTGCGCCGCTGTCTCATCCGGGTCCTCTACTACCGGGACCGGATCGCGGTCGAGACCTTTCATTCGGTGACAGACGGTACCGGCGGGATGATCTTTTTGGAAAACCTTGCCGCCCAGTATCTGGAACTCCGGTACGGGATCACTGTTCCGAAGACGGGAGATCTGAGAGATCTGTCCCAGACCCCGCCGGAGGAGGAACTGGAAGACAGCTTCCCGAAGCACTCCGGGAACTTTGCCCTTGACGAGAGACAAAAGAGCGTCTTCCGGCTGCACGGAACACCACAGCCGGACCGGTTCCGGGTGCTGACCACCGGGATCCTTCCCACCGACAGGCTCCTGGAGGCAGCGCACCGGTATCACGTCACAGCCACCGCCTTTCTTTCGGCGGTCATGGCCCACAGTATCCTGACGATGCAAAGCGCGGAACGGCCGGAATCCCGGTACCGCCCCGTACGGATCACGGTGCCCGTCAATCTGAGAAAACTCTTCGGGTCAAAGACCCTTCGAAATTTCGTCCTGCCGGTCAACATCGGGGTGGACCCCAAGATGGGCAGTTATTCGCTCTCTCAGCTGTGCGACCAGATGTCACACCAGCTGTCGGCGGAAGCGGTCCCGCAGAAGATGGCCGGGAGGATCGCCGCCAATGTGAAGCCTCAGGAGAACCCGGTGCTGCGGCTTGCCCCCAGCGTCATCAAAGTGATGGCCATGCGTCTGGTGTACCACAACCGGGGAGAGTCCATGGGATGCATCAATGTCTCCAATCTGGGCAACGTCTCGTTCCCGGAGGAGATGAGCCGGTATGTGAAGCGGTTCGAATTCATCATCGGCGTGCAGTACACCTATCCCAACAACTGCTCTGTCGTCAGCTACGGCGGCAGGACCTTCATCAACATGATCCGCGGGATCGAGGAATCGGAACTGGAGCGGCTCTTCTTCTCCACACTGGTGGAGGAGGGCGTCCCGGTCGAGATCGAAAGCAATCAAAGGAGCGACGAATAGATGTATTGTGTCAAATGCGGCGTCAAGCTGCAGGACGGCGTCCGGGAATGTCCCCTTT
>JAEEYY010000110.1 GCA_016288355.1 Synergistes sp. | reverse complement strand
CAGCGCTGACCGGGCTTGCCCCGTCGTTCTGCGCCGCGGTCGGATTAACGGGAGTGCTTGCTGCGTCTACCAACACGCCGATCTCCGGCACGATACTCGCAATGGAAATGTTCGGATCGCATATAGCGCCCTTTGCAGGAGTCGCCTGTGCGGTGTCATACATCACTGTCGGGCACAGGAGCCTCTATCCGACCCAGGTGCTCCTTTCGCCCAAGACCCGCACCTTCGTGATCAAAAAGACAGCACGCGGCGAAAAGCTCGTCAGGCGCTTTGAAAGCATATCTTTAAGGCGCATAGGACACTTCTATATCGAGAGGATAAAGACAAGGCTGATAAAAAGGAGATAATCGCAATGAACAGCAAACTCAACCGCATTCTCACCATTGCAGCGATCATTATGGTACTGATATGGGCACGCGGATTCTTCAGTTCCTCCGGCGGGACCGGCGGCGCGGGACTTTCGCAGCTATTCTCTTCCGGCACCATGAGTCTTATATGGATCGCAGTCGGCGTCGTCTGTTTCGGCTACCTTTTATGGCGCTTTATGTCCGCCCTGTTCTGGAGAAAATACTTTCATAGCGAGAAACCGCCCGAAGACGACGATTCAGAAAATTAATGAGCCTGACGCAAAATAGACATATCGGCCGTTCCGCACGGGCTTGCCCTGCCTGCACGCAGTAGAGCCGTGCGTTTTTTATGACTAAATCGTATGAAATTCCGCCACGTCTATAGATCTTTCCGAGACGGCTTTTTTGACGCTTTCAAAATCATCGCAGGGATAGCTGCAGGCCAGTCCGCAGCTTGCGGATATGCTGCGCGGCACGGGCACTATCTTCACGTTCAGCCCTTTCGCGCGGCAGGTCTTCTCGAAATAAAGAGCCATATGTGTGGTATCAAACGTAGCAATACATTCCATCTGTCCGGCGCCTCCGCAGATCATTTGTCCGGTTTATATTTCTACCACTTTTTTAATAAAAAATAAACAGGTTCTTATACTCTTTTCTCTTTTGCAAAAGGCCGCGGGAATCATGCCGTTTCTGAAAACATCTTTGCCAGTACGCCGTGACGCAGACCGTTGTCGCTCACTGTGAGCTCCGACACCCCGTAAAGCTCCATAGCGGCTTCCACGATGCATGCCCCGCCCAGGATGACATCCGCGCGCTTAGGATCCAGTCCGACCGTTTTGCGCCGCTCGTCTGTCGTTTTTGAAGCGAATTCCTTTATCTGTGAACGTAATTCATCAAGGGTAAGCAGCGAGCAGTGTATCACGGAATGGTCGTATACCGTCATTTTATGCTTTACAGAGGCAAGCGCCGTGATGTTTCCCCCTGAACCTATCAACTCTTCCGGATAAGGAAGGCGGGGGCCGGCTTCAAGTTCTTTTCTTACCTGCGCGCGTGCCGCCGCAAGCTTTTCCGGAACGACGAAAGGCTTGGAAAAATAATCCTCGCTTATTCTTATGCATCCGATATTCAGACTGAAACTGCGCTTTACGGTCCCCGCGCTTATATGAGCAAATTCCGTGCTTCCGCCGCCTGCGTCAAATAAAACGACATTCTTTTTGTCCGCCCCCGTCACTCCGGCTATAACGGCACGGCACAGCAGCTCCGCTTCTTTTTCGCCTGAGATCACGCAGATGCTTTCGCCGGTAAGCTCCATTACCCTTGCAGTGAAGGCGTCTGTGTTTTTTGCGCTTCGTAAGGCCATCGTACCTACTATTTTTACATCGGCGCCGGCGGAACGCGCTTCGTCAACATATGCGGCCACGGCACGCGCGTTTCTTTCAAGAGCCTCATCGTTTATCATCCCTGTTGACTTAAGGCCCTGCCCTAATTTCGTAACGTTCACTATATCTTTGATCACTGTAAAGGAGCCGCTGCCGCCTCCTTCAGCAACGCAGAGTTTCACAGAATTTGTGCCTATATCGATCACTGCTTTTCTCATTACCGTCAGCTCCGTCATTATTCCATCCCGATAAATATAGCCTATCACCCTCTCTTCTTCAATACAGCCCTGCCGCAGCGCTTATCATGCGGTGCCCGACAGATGAAAAAATAGACAAATAAGCCGATGCGGTGCTATTATTATTTTTTAGTCTGTTTAAAAAACAGACGATTATTTTACGGCGCGAATGCAGTCTGTGCGGCCGAAGCGAGAGGAACATAAACATGCAGGATTCTTCAAAGATCAGAAATATAGCGATAATTGCCCACATAGATCACGGCAAGACGACTCTTATCGACGGCATATTCCGGGCGGCACACCTCTTCCGTGACAATCAGGTGGTGGAAGAACGCGTGATGGACGCCGGCAGCCTTGAGCGCGAACGCGGCATCACGATAAAGGCAAAGCACTGCACCGTCGAATGGGGCGGCTATAAAATAAATATCGTGGACACTCCCGGGCATGCCGATTTCTCCGGCGAAGTGGAAAGAGTCCTCTCGATGGTCGACTCAGTGCTGCTGCTCGTTGACGCAAACGAAGGCCCCATGCCTCAGACGCGCTACGTTCTGATGCGCGCTCTGAAGCTCGGCCTTAAACCGATAGTTATCGTAAACAAGGTAGACCGCCCCAACGCGGAGCCTGAGACTGCGCTTGACAAGACTTTCGATCTTTTCATAGAACTCGGGGCGACCGAAGAACAGTGTGACTTCCCCATTCTATACGGCTCCGGTCTGCAGGGCTGGTTCGTAGATGACCTCAAGAAAGCAGAAGACGGAAGCAACGCCGGAATGGACGACCTTTTCAGGATGATAATCGAGCATGTGCCGGCGCCCAAAGCAGAGATGGACAAGCCTTTCCTGATGCAGGTATGCACGCTCACCTGGAGCGAATACCTGGGAAGGATCGGCTGCGGCAAGATACTTCAGGGAACTCTTAAAAAAGGAGACCGCATACTCCGCACGCATACGCGCTGGACGGATTACGAACAGACGAACTGGGAAGTCGTATCGACAGAGACGACGCCGTGCACGCACCTCTACGTGACAAAGGGTCTGTCGCGCAGCGAAGTGGAAGAAGCCGGAGCGGGAGACATAGTATGGTTCACAGGCCCGGACAATATCGACCTCGGAGATACGATAAGCGCGCCGGAGCTTGCGGGACAGGCCATGCCGCCTCTTGATATAGAGGAACCTACGGTATCGATGTTCTTCATAGTCAACACCAGCCCCTTCGCCGGGCAGGACGGGAACGCCATCACGCTGCGCCAGCTCAAGTCGCGCGTCGAACGCGAAACAAAGATAGATCCGGCGCTGCGCATGGAAGACCTGGGGCGCCCCGACGGCATAAAGGTCTCCGGACGCGGCGAGCTGCATCTCGGCATCCTTATAGAAGAGATAAGGCGCGAAGGCTCCGAGATATGCGTTTCGCGCCCCGAGGTCATAGTGCAGCACGACAGCATGGGGCGCACTCTGGAACCGATGGAGGAGCTAATAATAGACGTCCCCGAAGAGTACCAGGGAATAGTGATCCAGAAGCTCGCGCAGCGCCGCGGAGAGCTGAAAAACATGGAAAACAGCGGCACCGGCGTGCTGCGCCTCGAATTCAGGATACCGACGCGAGGCCTTATAGGGTATCGCGGAGAGTTCCTGACGGATACGCGCGGCCTGGGGATACTTTCGTCGCGCTTCATCGGCTACGGCGAATGGCTCGGTGACATAAACGCGCGTTCGCGCGGCTCGCTGGTCAGCGTAGACACGGGCCCTGCGACAAGCTACGCGCTCGAAAACCTGCAGGAACGCGGCACTCTGTTCATCAAGCCGGGAGATATGATCTACAACGGACAGGTCGTAGGCGAGGCCTCCCGCAACAAGGACATACCCTGTAACCCGAGCAAGCGTAAGCAGCAGACGAACCACCGCTCCGCGACAAAAGATATGATGATAGTCCTCGATGTGCCGCGCCAGATCACGGTAGACTCCGCTCTTGAATGGATAAGCGATGATGAGCTGGTGGAAGTAACTCCTCTTTCCGTGCGCATACGCAAGATGATACTCGACGCGGATCAGCGCAAAAAAGCTCGCATCAGGGCCGGCCTGGCGGAGCAGGGGGATGACGATGAATAAAAAAAAGTTTTCTCCGCTCCCCGGCATGCTGACGGTATACCGGGATCTTGAACGTGACGAAGTGTTCTCGGGTATGGAAGCGGTGATAATGCGGGATCTGGCCGGTCTGACAGAAGAGTCCCGCGACGAGGCCGCAGAAATTTACTGCGGCTGCGTCTCCGAAATGGCAGACACAGCTGAAAAGCTGGGGATCTCAGGAAACATATGGTGCACATGGCTTGCCGCGCTCATAGCCCGTTCAGAGAACGCATTCGCTCTTTCACATGAACGCAGAAAACTCGGCAAATGCACGATGCATCAGCTTGCAGCCGCCGATTTCAACATCCTGTATCACTATATAAATTATGACTTCCGCGCGCTCGAAAAAAGACTCGGAATAGATATGCACGGCTGTATGCCGGGTTTTATTCCTTCCGCTGAAAAAGAGGAAAACGCATCGGTCAAAGCGCTGGCGGACGATCTCGCAGCTGCCCGCTGCACGGACGATCTCCTTAAGGCAGCTGAGAAATTTTATGAAGTATACGGCTGCGGCGCTTTTGCCCTCAATGCAGGATTCCGCTGGGATTCCTACGAGCGCCGCATCGT
>JAEEYY010000109.1 GCA_016288355.1 Synergistes sp. | reverse complement strand
GATAAAAACTCTATGCTAAGAGTGCATCGCGTACACGGCGCGGTAAAGAGCGAGAGTTTCTCCTTTGCCGGCGGCGGCACGAAGCTTGCTTATGAGGGTGCAAGAGAGTTATATTTTTCAGCGCGCTGGTTTACTCTCACACCTGCAGCCACTTTTATAGTAAAATCAAAGCATAAGGCGGGTATAAGATTTTTCGTTACGGTCTCCGGCGCCGGTTATGCATCTGTAAAAGAAAAATTGTAGGAGCCTGTGTATCGTGGAAAATAACAATTGGCAGAAGGAAATAGATTTTCACTGTACTTTCGGCACATGGCCTTTCAAAAAAAGCCTCGACATCACGCCGTCCGGTTTTCTGTACTGCGGCGAGCTCTTCCCCTTAAAGACGATAACCCGCATAAGATGGGGAGTCGATCAAAAACGCGGCGGCCCCTTCCCGAAATATTTTTACAACGCCGCATTCGGATCCGAAACGCGCGAGATCATTATAAAGACAAGACAGAAGGACTTTTATGAACACCTGTCGCAGCGCTTCTGGGCCGCCGTCGGCAGACGGCTGCTCGGCGAGATGTTTGCCGGTCTGCGCAAGGGGCAGAGCTATAAATTCGGAGAATTTTCCGTTAATGACGAGGGAATCATCATCACGCGCGGAGGTCTCTTCAAGGCTCCGGATACCGAAGCATACAGATGGAGCGAACTGAAATGGGGCATAGTAAACGGCAACCTGGTATTCACATCATCTGATTTTGACGATAATCTTCTGACAAGCGCATCGTTCCTCTGGACAGACAATGCGCATATCTTAAGCGTCGCGCTGGCGCTGATGGAAAAGAGCGGGCAGAGGGAAAGCCTGTCAAAGGCCGGCGATCTGCGCAGGCTGTAAATACCCGTCGCTGGCAGAACATAAAGGGAGCCGGCTTTTGCCCGCTCCCTTTTCTATGCTTTGCTGCCGCGGCAGATCTGTTCAGCTGCGGCATTATTGCTGCGTTTCACTGTGTTTGCCGCGCACGTCTTTTACCGCCGCAGCAAGTGCAGATGAATCGAAAAACTCCTCCAGTATGGAGATAAGATCTTCCCACTGATCTTCGCTGCATTCGCCGCGAACAGCCTCTTCAAAAACGTGGTATACAGGAAGTCCCAACGGGACTTCCGCAAGCGGGCCTGCAAATAACGGGGATCCGTAAATAACTGTTTCGGCGTAGCTCTTCGCTCTTTTGACGTCGGACGTCCCGAGCACTACCACACAGTTATCCGCTCCGTACTTTTCAGCTGCGTCCTTTATACCCTGCTGAATCTGCAGATCCATTGCTTCCTTGCCGGATCAGTCGGGACATTCTTCGCTCGCGGAAAATACGACCTCAGCACCGGAAGCAGCAAGACAGGCTTCCAATGCCTGTTCTGACACTCCGCCATCTTCACCCAACAGGATAAGCTTCTTGCCGGTCAGCCATGCCATGTCAAAATACCTCCTGTTAAATAAATTGTGATTCTTTTGCAGTCCGGTACTGCCGGACTGCGGAACTCAGTCGCCCTGAGCCAGTTTTTCTATTTCCGCTCTTATTGCTTCTGCGGTACACTGTTCCTTTGAAAGACGCTTTACCTCGGCGCCGTCTTTCCAGAAAAGAAATGTCGGAAGACCCATCACACGGAAGCCCATTGCAACTTTCTTGTTCTCGGAGCAGTCTACCGACGTGAACTTTACCTTGCCCTCAAAATCTTTTTCCATGTCATGATACTTTGGCAGGAGATTCATGCAGGGAACGCACTGCGGACCCCAGAAGTCGACCACTACCGGAAGATTTTTTTCCTGACGCACTTCAGCGTCACAGTTTTCTTTTGTAAGAGCTATCATTATTATTCCGCCTCCATCGGGTATTCTATCTGCCGCAGCAGTCTGCAGCCGCGGTGTTGAAGCAGGCTTTTACAGAACATGGAGTACTGCTGCGTTTTATCGGATGAGTACTGTCTTTTCCGGTTTTCCGCTTGTCCTGCCGACATTCCAGTATGATACGGCATCGCACAGCAAAAGTCAAAACAGAAGGCCCTAAGCAATAACCAATGCAGGGCCATTCCCGCCTTTTGTACAAAGGACAGACCCGGAGAGAAAAAAACTGCGTGCACTTACAGGCTTGATTTTCCGTTTTGTTCTGCCTTTTTACGCTCCGTTTTCAAATATAAAGACATTATTACATTGACATTCCACTGTAAATAAGTCTTTATTCATAACATTTTAAATGCCATTTATAAAAATAATCACCTGAACGAACATAATTATGTTATATTGATGACATCAGGCCATTCTTCTGAATAAAAACCGGAGAAATTCAAATGTTAAGGAAAACAGCACAGTGCATAGCCGAAAGCGCAGGCGAAGCAACGGGACATGACGTGGTCATCACGGATGAAAACTGCATCATCATCGGATGCAGCATGAAAAAACGAGCCGGGAGCTTTTACTGGCCCGCTGCCTGCGTCATACAGGAAAACAGTGCTTCCGCTGCGGAAGCGTACAGGACAAAAGGGAAGGACGGCTGCAGCGAGGTGACGCTGCCTTTAAGGTCTGCCGGCGAAACGATCGGCTCCGTATCGGTAACCGGCATTCGGGAAGAGGCGCTGCGCTGCGCTCTCCTTCTGCAGAAACAGCTTGAGATAATGCTGCATGAACAGGCCGTTCTCGAATCCGCTCTTGTTCGGGAGCAGGCTCTTGCCCGCCTCGTCGATAATATAACGTCATATGACGGTTCGCGCGGAATGGCAAATACGATCAATATCCAGGCCCGGGAACTTGGCGTGGACCTCCCGGCCTGCAGGTCTGCAGCGCTGCTTGTGATAAAAGAGCTGAAAGGCAAAGGCCCGGCAGCCGCCATGCGGACCGCGGCTGCCGAACTGCCCCGTGTTTTTCCTCAGCGGCGGATAGTTATATGCCCGCATGGCAGCAGCAGCGCATCCGTTCTGATAATGCACGGCAGGGCGGTCTCTGACGAAGATATAACAAAGGAGATCACAGCGGCGGCAAAGAAAATGTTAAATGATCTTGAGAAGAGGGGGATCACAGCTGATATCGCAGTCGGACTCCCGGCAAAAGACCTTAAAGGACTTTCCGCATCGCTGCGCTCGGCAAAAGAAGCTATGCGTACTGCCCGTCAGATGGGATTATCAGGCGTATTTTCGGCAGAGCGCCTTGCCGCAGAATCGCTGCAGGGACT
>JAEEYY010000108.1 GCA_016288355.1 Synergistes sp. | reverse complement strand
GCTCCATCCTCAGGGTGCGCAGAGCAACCAGCTTATCACAACTGCGTATACCGACGGCAAGACCGTCCTCCCCCAAAAAGCGTTCTATCTCGTTATATGCGCTGGCGGCAAAGATCTTCCGGGAAACCCCTTTTGCAACTTCATCGTGAAGCGCCGCGGCGTCGTCGGTTTCTTCCGGTCCGAGGCGATAAACGGTGCACTTCTCCAGTTTTGCGGAACCGTCGGCATAGTGGCGTCTGATAAATATCCTAAAAGAACCGTTTTCGCGGGAATTTTCCATAGATTCACCTCTTTTCGGTTGTAAAAGACAATGAATAATATAACGTTATTAAAAATTATAAGTATTAATTTTTGATCGGGCAAGCGTGTTCAATCGATAACACCCGCTTTAAATCGCTTCTGATATCCGTTTTCTTTTGACCCTGCCAGAACGGTCATAAAAGCCTCTGCCCCGAAATGTTTTTTGCATGCGCTCTGTTAAAGCAACATAATAAACTGCCGTTTCTTGTCTTTGCAGCCGGAAGAGAAATACTCAAAAATAGTAAACCGGACCCAAAAGGACCTCTGTTAAACAGATATTTTTAAGATGATCTTTCAATGCAGGCAAAAAAAAGAAAGCCGGCAACGTACCGGCTTCCTGTTAAATCCTGTAATTTCTGATAAAAGCTCTTTTTATGCATGGAGGCGGCACCCAGACTCGAACTGGGGATGAAGGATTTGCAGTCCTCTGCCTTACCACTTGGCTATGCCGCCCCGCAACAGCGAAAAGTATATCAAGCGCTGTGCTTTATGTCAAGAAAACGGAGGCTTATCCGGCTAAGCTGACGGCATGCAGCACATAAGCTCAAAATACATTGCTTATATGCAGTTTTCAAATCATAAAATTCACATATTTAATGTATAGAATATGATCGGCATGAAGAAAAGGCGTTGTTTTTATTTTTTATTCGTTTCTGTCCTCTGCGGCAAACATAATGCTCTTATGATTGATTGTTTTTCCGGCCGCACGGACAAAGACGTTTAAATATAAACACAGCGCCGAAGACAGAAGAAATGTGTGAAAGGCGGTGCGGCCCTGATGAACATACTGATAATAGAGGATGAAAGGGCGATAGCGGAGGTCGAAAAGGCTTATATAGAACGGGAAGGCTTCAGCGCGGATATAGCGGGCGACGGACTCACGGGGCTTGCGAAGTTCAATTCCGGAAATTTTGATCTTGTCCTGCTTGACCTTATGCTTCCCGGCATGGCGGGCGCGGATGTATGCAGCGAGATACGCCGCAGCTCGAACGCGCCGATAATCATGGTCACCGCAAAAAGCGGTGAGGAAGACATCGTGGCGGGGCTCGACGCAGGCGCCGACGACTATATAGTCAAGCCCTTCTCCCCCAAGATACTGATGGCGCGCATACGCGCAAACCTGAGAAAGGGCGGCGGAGAGAACACTGCGGCCGCCAGCCTTATCAAAGTTGGAGATTCTCTTGTCATAGACCCGCAGAATTTTACGGTCAAGAAGAACGGCGAAGAAATATCCCTGACCCGCAACGAATTTCTTATCCTTTCCAGAATGGCATCCCGTCCCGAAAAGACCTGGAGCAGGGACGACCTTATAACATACGCGCTGGGCTATGAATACGAAGGTTTTGAAAGATCGATAGACAGCTATATCAAGAATATAAGAAAGAAGCTGAGCGACGCGGAGCATGACAACGGCTATATACGCACCGTGCACGGCTTCGGCTATAAGATATCCGACGGTGTAAAATGACTGTAAAGAGATCGCTCCGGACCCAGCTGATATTCCAGTACATGGTCATCGTGCTCGTATGCATGCTGATCATTCCCACTGCCATCTCCGAGCTGCTTGACAGGCAGTTCAGAAATTTCGCGTCCGAGAGGCTGCGCGAGAATGAGGATGAGATCGCAAAGCTCTTTGCGGCTTTTTATGTGCAGAGCGGCTCGTGGGATCTGTGCGCTATGCTCCCGCTCAGCGCCGATTTTCTGCGCTGGCCGATCGTCACTGTGCAGCTTACCGACGAAGACGGCGATGAAGTGCGCACCTACAGCAGGCTCCAGCAGCTCTCCGCAGCTCGCAGCAAGTCAGGCAAAGCCCTGCGCGAACTGCGCGAGGAGGATCTCATCACAGACAGCCGCGAGATCCTTATAAACGGGCAGAGGATAGGCGGCCTGCGCATACTGCACGTTCCTTTCAACTTCAGCCCTGAAGGGGCATTCCTCAGGAAATTCAACCGCATAATGTTTTACGCGGTAGGTCTTATGCTGGCAGTAGCCGCTGCGATAGCTTTCTTCATGGCATTCCGCATAAGCCGGCCCGTGCTGAACGCGGCAAAGCGCGCGCAGCAGATAAGCCGGGGAAATTACGAAATAGAGGACAGGGCGGACTCCGATATAACGGAGCTCTCTGAGCTTATGGACAGCGTAGACCGTCTCGGCAGCACTCTCGAAGCTCAGGAAAAGCTTCGCCGCAGACTGCTGAGCGATCTCGCTCACGAGCTGCGCAATCCGGTCACGATCATAAAATCACATCTGGAAGCGATAGAGGACGGCGTCTGGGAGCCTACGCCGGAAAGGATACGCCTTACGGTAAGCGAGGTCGACCGTCTTTCCCAGCTGATACAGGAAGCCGAGAAACTGACAAATATAGAAAGCGCCGGGCACTCTCTCTCCATTGAAAAGGTCGACGTTTCCCAGATAGTCGAGAAGGCAGCCATGATATTCGACCCCCTTTACGGCAACAAGGGCGTGGAGCTTTCCCGTGAGATCGAACATGGAATCACTGCTGCTGTTGACGCGGCCAAGATAAGGCAGGTAATAGAAAACCTCCTTTCAAACGCGCTGCGCTACACGGACACCGGAGGCAAAGTCTCCGTAAAAATGAATAAGATCAAAGACGATTTTATCGTTGAAGTGAGCGACAGCGGCATAGGTATTTCGGAAAACGATCTGCCCTATATCTTCGAAAGGTTCTACAGGACAGACGTATCCCGTACGCGGGCAAGCGGCGGGCTCGGCATCGGGCTTGCGATAGTGAAGGCCATAATCGACGCGCACTGCGGGACCATTTCGGTAAAAAGCCGTCCCGGCGAAGGAAGCTGTTTCACAATAAAGATTCCGTGCAGGGATATTGAATAAAGGAGCAAAACCAATGAAGATAAATTTTTTGAAGCATCCTGCGGCTTTCATAATACTGGCGCTCTGCGCGGCGCCGGCCTGCGCTGAAACGCTGACTCTTTCCGAATGCATAGCCACGGCGATGGCAAGAAACCCTAACCTCACGGCCTACAGCGAAAGGGTGGCTGCTTCGCGCGCCGGCATCGGCCAGGCTGCTGCCGGCGGAAACCTTCAGATGTCTGCCGGAAGCTCTTACAACCGCTTCGGAACAGGACTTACAGGAGACAACAACAGCGGCAGCTATTCGACAAATATAAGAGCCGAACAGTCGATAAGCGACTGGGGGCGCCGCAAGGCAAGAGTCGCCGGAGCAAAGCTTTCGACAGAGGCGGCAGAGGCGGACCTGGAGGCTCAGCGCGAGTCGCTGATACAGGAAGTGTGCAGCGCATATTACGGTCTGAACCGCGCAACGAGAGAAAATGAGGTCGCGATCACCCGTCACGAAAACTACGAAAAGAGGCTCAAGTGGGCGCGTTCATTTTACGAAGTGGGCACCAAGCCGAAGATCGAAGTAACAAAAGCCGAGGCTGACCTTGCTTCTTCGAAGCTTGCGGTGGTAAGGTCGGAATCGTCTATAGAGCAGCTGCGCGCACGTCTTGCAAATGCAATGGGAGAGCCGGGGCGCATGATAAAGGAAGTAAAAGACGAGCTTGATTTCGAAGAGTGGAACGTACCTCTTGATGAAGCGATAAGAAGATCCCAGGAAAACCGGCCTGAGCTTGAGGCAAAGAAGAAAAGGGTCGAGGCGGCAAAGAAAGACCTCACGGTCCAGATGAAGGGCCTTTCGCCCTCCGTCTCTGCTTCCGCCGGTTACGGCTTCGGAGGGGACTCTCCGTTTGAAAGAGGCGAATGGAGCGCGGGGCTCTCGCTTTCGGTCCCTATCATCGACGGAGGGCTTACAAAAAGCAACATAGAACACTCCGAGGCAAATCTCAGGGCAGCCGAGGCCGAACTTTCGGCGCTCTCAAATAATATAACGCTTGAAGTGCGACAGGCATGGGAAGCTCTCAGAGAATCAAAGGAAGCGCTGGTATCGTCCCTCGAGGCTGAGCGCTCGGCAAAAGCGACTCTTGACCTCGCGCAGGGGCGCTATGAAGCAGGCGTAGGCGACAGCCTTGAGATATCGAACGCGGTAGACAGCTACGCATCCGCTTCAGCAAACAGGATACTTGCCCTTTACAACTGCAAGGCTGCGCAGATAGACCTTGAAAAAGCCATGGGAGGATTGAATTATGGGAAATAGCAGGACAAAAAAAGGAAGATTTTTCAAGATCGCCGCGCTGCTCGTTATCATTGCGGCAGCCGCAGGGGGCTACTACTTCCACTCCACCCGCGGCGCCGAGATACAGTACAACACAGCCCCGGTCGTACGGGCCGACATCCTCTCAACGATACAGGCCACCGGAACGCTGAACCCTGTGGAAACGGTAGACGTAGGTACGCAGATATCGGGCACGATAAAGGAGCTTTACTTTGATTACAACAGCGTTGTGAAGCAGGGACAGCTTATCGCGCTGATGGACTCCGAGACGCAGGCCGCCGACGTTGCGCAGAACGAGGCCTCCCTTGCCTCCGCCAGGGCCGATATCGCAAACGCCAGGGCCGGCCTTGACGTTGCGGCCAAAAACCTCGCCCGCACGCAGGAACTCGCAAAGCGCGATCTCATTGCAAAGGCGGACGTCGACGCCGACATGAGCTCATGGCTCAAAGCAAAAGCAAGCCTGGCCGCCGCTCAGGCCAAGGCAACGCAGGTAGAGGCCTCCCTGCGGAAATCCAGGATAAATCTGGGATACACCAAAATATACTCGCCTGTCGACGGTGTAGTCGTGGCTAAAAACGTAGAAGAAGGGCAGACCGTGGCGGCAAGCTATCAGACTCCTTCAATTGCCGAGATAGCGCGCGACCTGACACAGATGCAGGTCGAAGTCAATGTGGACGAAGCCGACATCGGCGGCGTCCATGAGGGGCAGGAAGCTGTCTTCAGCGTGGATGCGTATCCGAACCAGAATTTCAGCGGCAAAGTGACGCAGGTGCGCCTTTCGCCTCACAGCAGCGACAATGTCGTCACATATACCGTGATAGTCAAACTCAGCAACCCGGACGGCAAGCTTCTGCCGGGCATGACGGCAAACGTGTCGCTGATACTTGAGAGCCGCAAGGATGTGCTCACCGTTCCGAACAGCGCATTCCGCTTCAAACCTTCGGATGGCAGCGGGTCTGCCGGGATGGGCATGCCGGGTCCCGGAGGACCGAGGCGCAATATCGCGGAGACCTCTGCCCCCGCAGTTTACACGCTGGATAAGAAAAAACCCGTGCGTGTCGAGGTCAAAAGAGGTCTGACCGACGGCAACAGGACAGAGATCCTGTCGGGCATCAGCGAAGGGGAAAAAGTAATAACGGGCATTATCGTTCCGAAAGAGGGAAAATAAAATGCCCCTCGTAGAGCTAAGGGATATAAGAAAAAGCTTTAAGCTCGGAAATGACGAAGTAGAGATACTCCACGGCGTAAATCTGAGCATAGAGCGCGGAGAGTTCGTCGCGATGATGGGGCCGTCCGGCTCCGGAAAGTCTACGACGATGAATATACTCGGCTGCCTTGACCGCCCCACTTCCGGAGAGTACTACCTTGATGACCGAAGTGTGGAAGATATGGACAGCGACGAGCTCGCGCATATCAGAAACGAAATGATAGGCTTTGTCTTTCAGGGCTTCAACCTGCTCTCGAAGACAACGGCGCTTGAGAACGTCGAGCTGCCGCTGCTGTATGCCGGGATTCCAAGAAAGGAACGCCATGCAAAGGCAAAAGAGGCCCTGATCGAGATGGGGCTTGCCGAGCGCATATATCATGAACCGTCGCAGCTCTCCGGCGGCCAGCAGCAGCGTGTAGCGATCGCGCGGGGCATAGTGAACCGTGCTGAGATTCTGATGGCAGACGAACCTACCGGAAACCTCGACTCAAAGACGAGCGACGAGATAATGGCCCTCTTCTGCCGCCTTAACGACGAAGGTATGACGATACTGCTGGTAACACATGAGCCCGACGTGGCGCAGTATGCAAAGCGCATACTCTACTTTAAGGACGGCGTGGTAATTAAGGACGAGATCAACAAAAACCGGCGCTTTGTGCAGCAGCAGGCGGCGAAAGCTCCGGAAAAGACCGATGGGCAGGCAGCAGAGAACGGAGGCGAGGGCGCATGATACCGGCAGTCGAAGTTTTTTCCGCTTCTGTTACCGCACTTCGCAGAAACAAGACGAGGTCGATGCTCACCGCCCTTGGCATAATCATAGGCGTGGCAGCCGTTATCGCTGCCTTTGCGGTAGGAGCCGGAGCCAATAAGAGCATAGACGAACAGATCTCATCGTTCGGAAGCAACTTTATAATGGTCTTCCCCGACAGGCCCGGGCGTTCAAACACGGGCACTACCCGTTATCTCACCTATGACGACGCTCAGGCGATAGAAAAAGAGGTATCGGGAGTGGACGCAGTGGCCCCGATGATAAACTTAAGCGCGACTCTCGTATACGAGAACATGAACTGGAACTCAAGCATTATAGGGAGCACCAGCGATTACTCGTACGTACAGGAATGGAATATTGCCAGAGGGCGCGATATAGGCGCAAGCGACGTCCGACAGGGCGCGAAGGTCGCGGTTATCGGGCAGACCGTCGCGGATAAGCTCTTCTCAGGGGAGAACCCTCTCGGCAAATCCATAAGGATAAACAAGATACCCTTCAATATCGTCGGGGTATTTGAATCAAAGGGTGTATCTTCGATGGGCAGCGACCAGGACGACTTTGTCCTTGTCCCGCTGACTGCGGCGCAGCGCCGCCTTGTCCGCTGGAAAACCGCCGGAAGGATAGGGAATATATATATTAAAGGCGTATCGATGGAAGCGCTCTCATATATCCAGAATGAAACAGAAGTTCTGCTCCGGGAGCGGCATAAGATAAAAAGGGGCGAAGCCGACGATTTCTCGGTGAGAAACGTCTCCCAGATGCTTGAGGCCAGGCGCAACACGACTACGATAATGTCGATGCTGCTTGGGTCCATAGCCTTCATATCGCTCGTCGTAGGGGGCATAGGCATAATGAACATCATGCTGGTCTCCGTAACCGAGCGTACTCGCGAGATCGGGATAAGAATGGCGGTAGGCGCCACTGAACGCGACATAAGGATGCAGTTCCTGATAGAAGCCGTCGTTCTTTCCATGGTGGGAGGAGTACTTGGCATATTGGCCGGTGTCGGCGCCGGATATGCTCTTTCGTCATTTACATCCGCCCCGCCGGTCTTTACCTCAGGTTCCATCGTGCTTGCGTTCGTCTTTTCCGCGATGGTGGGAGTCGGTTTCGGCTACTACCCGGCATACAAAGCCTCCCTGCTCAATCCGATAGAAGCGCTGAAATATGAATGACAAAAGCATAAAGAGCCGCTCCTTTGCGCCTTGATGACAGCGCAGCTTCCGTCTTTTACTGCTATAATGTAAGGAGCGGTTCATTGTATGGGTATATCTGCGGAATTTTATTTTACTGCGGGGTAGATCAGAGCATTGTTTGAGATTTTTCACGACATAAACTGGGTGCTTATAGGGACTCTGATAGCAGTCAGCGCGCTTGTATCCTGGGCGGGCGACGTGATAGGCATGAAGCTCGGCAAAAAGCGCATAACCTTCATGAAGCTGCGCCCGAGATACACTTCACGCATAATTTCGATACTGACCGGAGTAGGCATCGCGCTTGCCACGATCTTAACGCTGAGCGTGGCTTCCGAACAGGTCCGCACCGCCCTTTTCAGCATGCAGGTGATACAGCGCCAGCTCACTTCGACGCGCGAAGAACTGAAAAAGAACGAAGATACGATAAGCCGCATGGAAGTGGACCTGTTCCAGAGCCGGGGCGACCTTGCGGGAAAAGAAGAAGAGCTGAGAGAAGTCGAAGTGCGGCTTGAAGAAGGGGCAAAGAAGCTCGGTGAGACACAGACAAAACTCTCTGAAATGACTGCGATGCGCGATAAAATGTATTCCGAGCAGCAGTCTCTGCGCAAAGAAAAAGATAAGCTGCTCTCCGAACAGGACGGGCTGCGCAAAGAAAAAGAAAAGCTCCTCTCCGAAAGCAAAAAACTCGAAACATCCATTGCTGCGCTGAAAAAAGAAGCCGACAGCCTGAAATCCGGCATCCAGAGACTGAGAGAGGGAAGAATAGCGGCCTTCTCGGATGAAGTGCTTGCCCAGACCGTTATAACAGGTTCCCCCATTACAGAGGCGCAGGTCGCCGAGCGTACCGAGGCGCTGCGCAGCGAGGCACGCACGCTTCTGGCCTATCGTTTCGGCATAAGGGACATTGAAAAGGTAAAACTGCCAAACGTGACGCCTGATTCCGCAAACGCTGCACGCAGCAGGCTGGCGGGCGCAAACGGGAGATGGATGATGCGCCTTACGGCAGTCGGAAACGCTGTGGAGGGAGAAGAGGTCAACACAAAGATAGAGACCTACCCGTCCGTGCTCATTTATGAAAAGGGGAAGGTACTTTACACTCATAAATTCGAGCCCGGAACAGCACGCGATGAGATAGAAGAAACCGTCTCGCAGGCGCTGCGCACGCTCAACCAGAGAGCGGCAGGAGACGGCGTGCTGCGCGATCCTCTGACAGGAAATATCGGTTCTGTGGACTCAGGCGATCTGATCGACGCCATCGACAAAATAGAACAGGCAAAAAACAGCATCGTGCTGGAGATAGTTACCGAAAGGGATATTTACAGCGAGGGCCCGCTTAGAGTAAAATGCGACCTGAAAAAACAGTAATGCCGCCTGAAAGCTGTGTTTTTTAAGCGCCGGGCATTTGATCGGGCTGATTTTTTGTAAAGGAAGAGATCAGGATGTATATCGTAGCCTGCCAGAAATGCAAAGAACTGAAAGTTCTTGCCGGAATGCCTGACGACTTCGGCGTTGCCCGCGTTATGTGGACGTGCAGCAGCTGCGGCGCCGGCCAGCTTTTGGAGATACCGATATCAAAGGACGCAAGGCGCGGTGACCTGAACAATATAATCCGCGGGTTTGCCCTCTCTGACAGCAGAAAAAAAAAGGAAAACATAACGCTTTTCCCGGAAAAAACAAAAAATGAAGCAAAACACTGAGTATATGTTTTATGACAGCAAACTTGCGCTCTCCGCTTCCGATCTCCAGGATCTCTACCGCTTCACGCGCTGGGGAAAGAGCCGCTCCATAGAGCAGATAGAAAAAATGCTGGAAGGGACCAGCATCTGTTTTTCGATACGACATAACGGCAAACTTATAGCATTCTGCCGCGTGCTGACCGATTTCGTCTTCCGCGGCTCTTTATGGGACATACTGGTCCACCCTGACTATCAGGGCAAAGGCGTGGGGTCGCAGCTCCTGCAGTACGCGCTCTCCCACCCTGCCTTAAAAGACGTCCCGGTGATAGTCACATATACCAGCGAGCTTGTGACCTTCATGGGCCGGCTCGGTTTTGAACCGCGCGAAGGCCTTATGATACTGCAGCGCCGCCCGATGGAATACTCGTAAAAGGTCATTAAATTATCAAAAATTGCGGGGAGCGGCTGAAATCCAGCGCTCCCCGCAATTTTCTTATTCCACTATCGCAAGCACCTTTCCGGCGGGGACCCTTGTGCCGGGCTCAACAAGAATCTCTTTGACAACTCCGTCCACAGGCGACGGCACGAGCTGCTTCATCTTCATTGCTTCCATCACAGCGACAACGTCTTTCGCCTTCACTGTGTCTCCTACCTGTTTCTCGTACCTTACAAGCTTGCCGGGCACCCTTGATTTGATCTCCATGTCTGTTTCCTCCTTAATTATTTATTATCTTTAAGCAAATCCTCAACTTCCGCTCTTTCCAGCAGCTGAACATCAAAAAGGCCTTTTCCCAGCAGCGTGCTGCTGCCGATGAACAACTCCTTCGCCTTTACTCCGTAACCGTTTTTCAGCTGCACCTCCACATCCATGCTGACGTCGTACTGCTGTCCTATACGTATCAGATTTGTGCAGGTTTTAAATACTTCTTTCAAATTACTGTCCCTGATTATTATATCAAGGTCTGATTCATCATTCGTATAGCTCAGGCCGGTGACGACCTCCATAGCGGCGGATCCTGCCACTCCTATCTTTCCGTTCTCAGCTTCCGGCATTGCAGATACGGCCCTGAGAGCCTCCAGACATTTATTCCTTTCATTATATTTGCAAAATGGCAGAACATATGGAGATATAAGATCAACTATCTCACTTTCACTGACCGTACATGCTATTTTCGCTTTACTGCCGTTTATGACCTGCACAGATACAAAGCCTGCATTGACATATCCTTCGGGCTGCACGGGACCGCGCCTTACGACCGCGGGGATGCGGTCTTTCCCGCAAAAATTCAGCAGCGTATCGCTCAGTATCTGCGTCGGGAGCTCAGTGCCGCTGTTTACAAGCTCCTGAAAGATTCTGCTGCGTCCTTCGAACGATATCTTCAGCAGGTCATGACGTCTGAATTCTTTCATTTTTACTCCAGACTCCGTTTTCTCTGTGGCTGCTCTGATAGCTCAGCAGCGCCTGCGCGATCAGATCGAATGTTTCTGTCTTTTCATCGCCGCGTATGATAAAGCTTCCGGAAGCCGCAGGACATTCTTCTGGCGACTTTTTCAATTCGAGGACGGTATGCGCGGCACCCGTGACCAGATCATGGCTCACATAGACACGCCTTCCCTTCAGGCGGGTAATGCTCCTTGCTGTCCGCTTAACGCTCTCGGGGGATGACATTTTTGATTCCTTTACTATAACGTCGAATTCTGTCTGCGCCCTTTGCCTTCTGTAAGTCAGAATCTCGCCGCTTCTGCCGCAGACATGCCCCCCCGCCGAAAGAGGCACTATGTCTCCCACCGGCAGGCCGCCTACTGCTATCTCAAATAAATTTCCGCTTCCGCCGCTTACAGGCAGGAAAGAAATATCATTTCTCACCGCATGGCCGTCGCAGGCTAACCACCCGAATTCCTGACAGCCGTACAGGTCGTGTACTTCTATTTTTTTCTTTTCAGCTTCCTCAAGCAGCTCCATCTTAAGAGGCGTTCCGGACGCAAAGATCTTCATGCCGCAGCCGAACAGATCGGGACGTGAAAGCTTATCCGCGTCAAGCATCGCCGACAGTATAAAAGATGATTCTCCGACGATCGCATCCGGTCTGCGCGAGGCAAGTGCAGCAAGAAGAGATGAACGTGAAGATCTCTCCAGGAAACGCACATTGACGCCATGTGCACGCAAAGCATCGGGGGTAAAGAGATTTACGAGCGGCGGATATGTAACGAGCATATCACAGCCGCTGCCAAGCCCGGTCATCTGAAAAACTTTCGCAGAAGCAGACCTTCTGCTTTCCATTTCGGGCCAGGTCACCGCGATAACGTTCTGAAGAGCACTGCTGCCGGTCGAAAACGTTGTAAAAGCGAAATTATCCGGCGTGTGCACCTCTTCGATCTTATGAGCCGCCGCGGGGCCGTCTATCGATTTATCCTTCAGCGACAGCCTGGGCATTTCCGCAAGCGTATGCTCGTTGTCAAAAGCGTCAAAAAAACACATTGAAGACGCTCTACGCTTTCAGATATCTTTCTGCCGCGGCATCGAACTGTTCGTCCATCTCTTTCAGGACCTTCTCTCTGTATACGCGCCCGCCCCGCTCTGCGCCGAGTGCGCCTCTGCCTTTGGGACCGAGCCGGCCGTACTCTCCGTTTTTCTTGCATTCGGCTACCTGATCGATATGTTTTAAGACAGTGCTTTTCAGCTCTTTAAGATCTGAGATGATCTCGTTTACTCCTCCAAGTTTGTAGAAAAAGTCTACGCCGGACGCAAAAACCGGGTTGCTCTGAGAAAGTTCTTCAAGCCTTTCGATATCCATTTTTGTTATTCTCGAGATGCTGCTCAGCGGCATAACATGGATGATCGTCCCGAAATCTTTTGAAAGCGCGAGTATATGATCGGCCTGCAGGCCGTGACACAGAAATGCGCCGCTTATAGCTCTTCCGATAACGACGGCAACGATCGGATGCCCGACTCCCCTGGCTTCGGCAAGAGCCAGCTGGTATGCACCGGTCGCCTTGTTCATACCGATTATTTCTTCGACCTTGCCGGGCGCATTTCCCGGGGTGTCAACGATAAGGACTATCGGTCTTTTTTCTCCTACGGGCTTCTCTCTGTCGGCTTCGATAGTCGCATAGACCGCCTGCGCCATCTTATAAGCTTCCTCAATACCGATAACGCCGGCAAAAACGACAGGGAATTTCTCGTTATAGGCTTCTGTGTCATTCGCTATTACAGTGGCAGTGCGCGACGCTATCTTTGCCGTCCCCACGATCGCACCGACGCCGAACTCCGGGCTGAAAACAGCACCGCCTGCCGTATTCTCAGTGAATGTGCCTTCGTCCGTTATCATTTCCAGTATCTGTCTCGACTGGCCTATCATAGAAAATTCAAGTTCTTCCATAATCCAGCGTCCTTTCGCAAGATCAGTCCAACGGCCTGCGCCTTACTGTTTCAAGAAAAACGTCAAGGCTTTTTTCGGGCAGTTTTTCAGCCTCTTTATTGCCGTATTTTTCCCAAAGGCCGATCGAATCAGAGATTCCGCTGTCGACAACTTCCTCCGCAAAATCTATCTGTTTCTGGACAAGTTCCGCGGAGCCGTTCCTGCGCATACCTTCTATCTCTTCCATCGACATATCCGCCGTTTTTTTCAGGGCTTCCCTGAAAGCGGGAGCTTTGTCCGCAACAAGGAAGTTGCAGTCTCCGGTTATAAATTTGTGTCTTCCGCCTGTAGTGCGGTATATAAGCGACTTATCGGAAGCATCGAACTCTTCCGCACCGACTTCCTGCTCTATGACCTCGGGCCCGGTAAGGCCAAGTCTGCCGATATCGCTCATTATCACCGCGTCTGAGGAAGCCGCCACAAAACCCATGCCGCCGAAGCAGCCTACTTTGCCGCCGATCACCGCGGCAACAGGCACTTTCCTGCGAAGATCCTGTATCGCATCCATGACCTCTGCATGGGCAAGAAGTCCGGCGTTTGCTTCATGAAGTCTGACACCGCCTGTATCAAAGGATATTATGACGATGGGGCGTCTTGACGCCAGCCCATCAGCACCGAGCTTTTCATAAGTCTTAAGCGCAAGTCTCAGTACGGCAACGAACTTCGCCCCGTTGACCTCGCCTACCGCTCCGCCTATAAATTTTCCCTCCATCGATACAATGAACGCGATATGCTTATCTAATAGCCCGACACCGGTAACAGTTCCGTCATCGAATTCAATAGCAGTGCCAAGTGTTTTCAGATGAGGACTCGAAAAACGATCCCTTGGTCCCAGCAGTTCCGTGAATGTACCTTCATCAGCAAGGGCAAAGGCTTTCTCTCTTGCGTTCAGTTCCGAAAAAAAGTATTCATTTATCTTCTTCCAGTCGATCATGACCGTTTCTCCTTATCATTTATGAACCCCATCTCAACAAGGCTTTGGCGAAGGCGTGTATAAACGACTATCGGAGTCGCATTGTCGTCGTTGATCTCGATCAGGACATCGCCGAGCCCGAACTCTTTGACGAATCTTTCGAGCACGGCTTCCCAGACCTTTTCGAAGCCTCCCACGGGAGTTACGACCTTAGCCTTTACCTCTCCGCCATATTCTTTCTTCTCCATCAGCACTTCAAGATCTCCGGAGCCGGTGACCCCGTAGTGTGACCATTCGACAGGAATGCTCTTCGGATCGTCCGCTTTGAACTCAAAAAGCAGTGTATGCAAAGCCATAGTAATTTATCCCCCTTACCATGTTTTGTAGCGCACGGGCGGATGATACAGGCCATGCGACCATTCAACGAGATCACGCATATTCTTTGCCGCAAGAAGCGAGCGGTTTGCTTTTTCAATGCTTATTCCAAGATCCTCACGTGTCCTTATGATGCCGAGCTCCCGCAGACGACGTGTTTCGGCAGGATCCGCGGACATGCCGATCTCGGTATATCCGGCTACACCTCTCACCGCGGCCATTCTCTCCTCCATATCGCGGCATTTGTGAAGATATGCTATGCCTTCCTCGGTAACAATATGGGTAAGGTCGTCGCCATATATCATTACCGGCTCTATCGGCAGTCCCGCGTTCTTTGCGAGCTTCACGGCGTCAAGCTCCTCGACGAAGCCGGGGGCAAGCTTTTCCCTGAAGGTCTCCGCAAGCTGTACGACAAGCTTTTTGCCTCTCGAAAGAGCGCCTATCGCTTCGCTTTTTCCGGCCGCTTCCGCGCCGCATTTTAACCACGCTTCGCTTGAATGTCTTCTTCCGTTGGCATTGCATCCCATATTAGGCGCGCCTCCGAAGCCGGATACCCTTGCTGCCGTCGCGGTACTGCTGTTGCCCCATTTATCTATCTGAAGCGTGCCGCCTATAAACATATCCGTCGCGTAATGTCCGGCCACCTGCGAAAATGCTCTGTTTGAACGCAGCGTTCCGTCCGGACCGTTGAAGAAAATGTCGGAGTGCGCCGCGACATAATCCTCCATGCCCAGTTCTCCGCCGAAACAGTGTACAGACTTCACCCAGCCCGATTCGATGGCGGGTATCAGCGTCGGATGCGGGTTCAGGACAAAATGAGTGCATATTTTGCCCTTCAGTCCCAGCTCTTCCCCGTATGTCGGAAGCATAAGCTCTATCGCCGCCGTATCAAAGCCAATGCCGTGATTCAGCCTCTTAACGTTATACTCGGCATATATTCCCTTTATCGCCATCATGCCTCTCAGCACCTGGGCGTCGGTGATAAGGGCCGGGTCCCTGGTAAAGAGCGGCTCTATGTAAAAAGGCTTCGGGGACTGTATGATAAAATCTACCCAGTCAGAGGGGATATCGACACGCGGTATCCTGTCTGTTATTTCATTTACCTGGAATATAACGATTCCCTGCTTGAATTTTGCGGCTTCAACTATGGAAGGAGTATCTTCCGTGCTGAAGCCGGTGTATATGTTGCCCTGAGAATCGGCCTGGACCCCGGCTACAAGCGCCACTCTCGGCGTAAGGTCCACAAAATAGCGTCCGTAAAGCTCAAGATACGTGTGTATCGCACCGAGCTCGGCCGTGCCGCTGGCAATGAGTTCGGCGATCGCGCCCGCCTGCGTCCCTGAGAACGAAAAATCCAGTTTTTTTGCTATGCCCTTTTCAAAGACTTTGATATGCTCCGGAAGCGATATAACAGACTGGACCATATGCAGATTGTTTATCACCTTCGGGTCGACCTTGCACAGACACTTCGCGAGGAAGTCGGCCTGCTTCTGGTTGTCTCCTTCGATATTCACAATGTCATATGGCTTTATAACGCTCTGCAGCAATGCGACCGTGTCTGAATGCCTGACGAATTTTCCGTCATAGACAAACTTAGCCGCGGCTTTCAGCCTTTCTTCAGTATCTGCCCTCAGCGTTTTCCGGCTGAGGCTGCTTATATCATCCATCTGCATGCTCCCTCTCCGTGCTGTATTTATTTATATTTCCCGGTTCGTTACTTCTCCGAAATCAAATTCCTGCGTCAGGCCTCCGGCGCTGCGAACTATCAGGCTTCCGCCCGCGCCTATCCCTTCAGCCCTCCCTCTGAAGATCTCTTTTCCGCAGTCGCTTACTGATATTTCCTTTCCAACGGTGCGGCAGTTTGAAATATATTCCTTCATGACGCCTTCGGCGCCCTCAGTCTCAATTTCACAGATGATTCCGTCAAAAGTTCTTATCAGGTCATACGCGAGTGTGTGCATATCGCACGTTTTGCCGCTTTCAATAAAGATCGAGGTCGCGATCTCCCTGATCGAATCAGGGAGATCGCTTTTGTTTTGATTTACGTTTATCCCGATGCCAGTTATCAGGTATTCGAGACCTTCGTCTCCCCACATAGCCTCTGATAAGATCCCGCAGAGCTTTCTGCCGCCCACCATGAGGTCGTTCGGCCATTTGATCTCAGTACAAAGACCTGATACGCGCCTTACAGACCTGAAAACGGCAACCACAGCGGCAACGCTGGAGCACCTTGTGAACCCCCCTTCGCGTATGCCGCAGGTGGCAAGGGACATATAAAGCCCCTTATCTGCATCCGATTCCCACCTTCTGCCGTGGCTTCCCTTTCCGGCGGTCTGCACAGCCGAGATAACAGCTGCGCTGCATCCTTTTCGCGCCAGGTTTTTAGCCACGATATTGGTAGAGCGGACCCGCTTTAAAAATATGACCTTACGGCAGCCTAAAGCATCGTAGAGGTCTTCCGTGATGATCTTATTGCCGTCAGGAAAGTTCATCAGCGTATCAGCCCGATCGTTGAAACATATACACCGGTAGCGATCGCTGAAACTATCACACCGGCAATATTTGCGCCCATGGCAAGAGGCAGTATCACAGCAAAAGGATTTTCCTCCTCTGCAACATGCTGCGCTATCTTCGCCGTAGTAGGAACGCAGGAAACTCCGGCGATGCCGATAAGCGGGTTGAATTTTTTCTTCTTAAGCAAATACATCAGCCAGCCGCCGGCAATTCCTCCGATACCGGAGAAGAAGAGCGCCGCAACGCCGATGACCAGCAGAATGAATACCTTTGAATCAAGCAGCACCGAAGCTTCGCAGAGCGTGCCGAGCATCAGTCCGAGCAGAAAGGTCGAAAGGTATAAGATCGTATTTTCCAGCAGTTCCTGATAAGGCTCTATCGCCGCTTCTTTGATGATAAGCCCGAGGAAGAAGGACATTATCAGAGGAGAGGCGACCGGCAGCAGCAGGCAGAGCAGTCCGCATACTATCACACAGAAGATAAATACTGTCTTCTGCGGAACTTCCGGAATATCATATTCAAAATCAATGCCGCGGTATTTCGCGGGCACAAGTTTTTTAATAAGGTACGGATAAGCTGCGTAGGTAAGACTCAGGTAAAGATATGCGATTATCGAGATCGGCACGAACAGTTTGGGGGCCATCATAAGAGAACCGAACAGGACCATAGGTCCGTCGGCGCCGCCGATTATCGCGACCGAAGCGGCTTCCTGCGGCGCAAGCCCCAGCCATACGCCCAGAACAAGGGCGATAAACGTGCCGGCCTCAGCGCAGAGAGCTATGAAAATGCTTGTAAAAGGATTCATGATAATGAATGAGATCTCGCTCATCGCACCTATGCCCATGAAGACGAGGCATGCGATAAGGCTGTTGCTGAACATAAAGTTATATATCGGCTGCAGGAAATTCACCTGCATTACATTGATAAGTGCCGCAGGGTCCTCAACGAGAGGCGCTACAAAAAGCGTGCCGAGCGATCCGTCAGCGAAAAACAGGACTCCGGCATTGACGCACATCATGCCGACGCCCATCGGGACCATGATAAGAGGTTCAAGTTTCCTTTTAAAGCCGAGGTATGCCAGGATAAAACCGGCGGCAATAAGAACGATGCGGGCCGCGGCGATCTCTGGTCTCTGTATCGCAAAGCTTGCTATGCCGGGGAAAAGATTAATAAGAAGTTCGCGGGTGATCATTGTCTTTCCTCACTTTTACCTTTTGAAAATGAAAGCAGCATTTTGTTTACCAAAACTACGATAGTTATTACCGCAAGCGAGATCAGCGCGGTAGATAAATAGGCAAAAGCGGCGTACGCAACGACATTCATTCAGCAGCACCCTCCAGTAAATGCAAACAATGTCACTGCCGCCGCGGGGCGGCAGTGACAAAAAGTCCGGATATATTTTGATTTAGATATAGAGCAGCAGCATACCTGTGAAAATGACCCAGAGCCAGACAGGAGCCGCCAGGAACATCGAGCGGAGCGGGTTGACTTCTTTGCCGAGCACGCCGCCGACAAGACCGGCAGTGAAGAATGTAACTGTATCTGCCGGGGGCATTCCCTGCCCTGCCGCCGCAAACTGAGCGCCTGCCGCCGCGGCTTTGCCCGGTTCGATACCGGCCTGAAGCAGCGCCGGACCGAAGAATGAGAATATCGCGTTGTTAGGCGTCGACTGGGTGCCGCAAAGCATTCCCATAATTACCATTGCCGCCATGCCGCCGAATTTCAGAACGTTGAGGTCAAGATGCTTTGCAAACTCCTTTACGACCTCTATCTGACCGCCAAATGTGAAAGAACCGACCATGAACGCTGAGAAGAAGAGGATTATCATCATCTTAACAGAGTTTTTGAAGCCCTTTACGATGCATTCCGCCCCGGTCTTATGGACCTGCGGGAAGGCATAGGCGACGAAAGTAGAGAGTATCAGTATAAGGTTTGTAACATTCGTAAAGCCCTTGATGAAGAAAATCTTTTTAAGGGCCTTAAGGAAAGGTTCGCCGCCGATCTGGATCTGGTTAAGCACAAGAGGAACGATATCAACGATCTTGAAGGAACGAAGAAGTATTATGACGAGAAGGAAGGCAAACGGGATAAGTGTGTACCATTTCTTGGAGAGGATGCTTCCGACCGACTCCGGCGGTATTATTTTACCGTTCTCGTCGTAGTCGACTATTTTCGCATCTTTCCTTACAAAGCGGTGTGCGACATACAGACACTCAACTATAAAAGCGCTGAAGATAGTGAAATACGCATACTGGTTGGCAATGTCGACGTCGATGTGGATGAGTGAAGACGAAAGGAAGATAGCCTGGCTGACAGGAGGCATCAAAGACCCTATGGATCCGCCCATAACAAGCGTTGCGCAAATCTGATCCTGGTCAAGCCCGAGCTGTACCATCGACGGTATCATAAGAACGCCCACTATAGCGATCGAAGGGGTGCCGCCGCCAAGCAGAGAGCCGGAGATAACGAGGGTAAGCAGTATGCAGCAGATGAGGATACGCGGTCTTTCCCCGAATTTAGCTTTAAAGCATTCGAAGACCGTATCCATAGTCCCGAGCTTTATCTGCGTCTGGGCGTAGATACTGCCGAATACGGTGAGGAAAAGGACCCACGCGATCGTATCAACTCCATACAGCCATGCTTCGCCCCATTTGATCGGGTTGAGTATCCCGCCCATGATCATTGCGCATACGCCAGCGGCACCTAATGCGGCCGGTATATTGCCGCCGAAGAAGGGTATCTTTTTGCACAGCAGCAGGAACACAAGCAAGCATATCGGTACAATAACAGTAATCATAAAAACGATCCTCCATTTCGGTTAATTAAAAAATGTGCGGCAAAGATTCCGCGACAAAGCGGAATTATTTTATTTCGGCGGCCGCAGACGAACGACCGCCGAAATAAAAATCAGTTGATCTTGTAAAGTTCCTTTCCGTTTTCAAAGAGCAGCTGGCTGGCAGTCTTTTCGGCCTGTTTTACAGACATGAGGCCCATACGGCACTGGCTTTCAAGCACATCGGCAAGGCAGGCCTTCGCGACTTTCGCGGAAGCCCATGCGATCTCAGGAATGCCGTGCTGCCCTGTGCCGAAGAGTATCTTCTTGTGCGGGCATACGCCCAGCAGATCTTCAAGATTGGTGCGGAATGCGTAAGCGTTCCACGGGAGCACCCAGCTGGTATCAACAAAGATGTTCGGGAAGGCGTAGGCTATCATCCCTGCATGACGTGTATAGGGGAATCCCTGGTGCAGGAATACCACTCTTGCTTTTGTTAGCGCGTTGTCAGACATGTAGAACGGAACAAAAAGGAAAGGATCAAGGCTTGGAACATATGCCGCGCTCTTGCGGTTGAAGCCGGTCGTACCCGCATGGATATGAACTGTTACACCCAGCTCTGCCGCAAGGAGCAGGACATGCCGGTACATTGCGAAGAACACATCCTCGACTGCGCCCTTATCTTCACCCTTCTGCGCCGCCGCCAGTTTTTTCTCGGCGTCGCTGTCTGAGACTACACGGACTTCCATCGTATAGTTCTCAGCCACATGTCCCTTAAGCGCTTTGAAACCGTCGCTTATCGCTTTGCGGATCCTCTTCTCCATTTCCTCCATCAAAGACTTGAAAGAAGAGGCATTGGGAAGCAGTTCAAAATAGTCGTCTTCAAAGTTGTACAGCCTGTAGACCGGGCAGGGGAAGACCTTATCCTTCGGATCGCCCCACGGGTCGTGGCTGTCAAGGACTGTCCCTATTATTCCTTCCTCGTCGTAAAGCGACTTAGTGTACGCCTTAAGCTTCTCCGGATCTCCGGCGATAAACGCGTTGCGCGCTTCGGTCACCGCGTCAGGCGTTTCTTCACAGCCAAAACGTTCAGAAAGGAAATGCGTGATCAGCTTGACCAACCCCAGATTTTCAATGTTGCTTACCTGCCAGGCTGAGGCATGACCGACTGTGTAATCCGACTCGACGCCCTTATCCCACGGCTCCATATCCTGATAACCGTGTACAAAGCGCATAATGTAGCTTTTCTTGGTAAGCGACGTCAGATTCGGGTCAAGAAGATGCGTGTGGTTGTCAAAAAACGGTAGATTCTTGAAATCCAAAATAATGTCCTCCTTATTATAAAAATATGCTTGCAAATACTGCTTATTATTGGCTGTTATAAAAATAAGCTTGCCGTTATTATTTGTCCAATATATAATAAGACTGTTTTATATAACTTTTATCTATATAAGGGGCCTTTGCTTTGGAGCTTTTTCAGCTGCGTTACTTTCTGACGGTAGCCAAATACGAAAATTTTTCAAAGGCGGCGGATGAGCTTTTTATATCGCAGCCTTCGGTCAGCAAAGCGATCCATATGCTTGAGGCGGAACTTGGAGTGCCGCTCTTTGACAGGTCGGGGAAGAGAATAAAACTGAACAACGCAGGCAAAACGCTGCAGGAACGCTTAAAAGGCATTATGGCATCGCTCGACAATCTGCCGAATGAGCTGAGCGTAGCTTCCGGCAAAAGCCATGAGACGATCGTGCTCAACGTTCTTGCCGCCTCTTCGCTGCTGTCAGATATGCTCTCAAAGTTTAAAAAGGATTATCCTCTGATCAATTTTGAATTGATTCAAAAAGGGAAATCTGTGAAGTGTGATCTCTGTATATCTTCGTCTCTGCCGAATATCCTGCCGAATAACGGCACGCTCGTGCTCAGCGAAGAGATAAAATTAGCCGTTCCGATGACTTCTCCGCTTGCACTTTTAAACGCAGTCAACCTTGCCGATCTGCGCAACGAAAGTTTTATCACGCTTAATGAAAATCATATGCTGCACGATATAACGATGCAAATCTTCAATATATGCGGATATACGCCCAGCGTAGCATTTGAAAGCGACAGTCCCCAGATGATCAGAGAATTTGTGAACGCAGGGCTGGGAATAGCAATGTGGCCGGAATCGACATGGGGAAAGATCAACTCAGACAAGGCCCGGTTGCTTGACATAAAAAATCCGATATGCAGACGCAACATATTCATTACATGGACCGAAAACAATACGCAGAAGCAGGAAGTAAGGGTATTTCTTGAATTTGCGAAAAACTATTTCAAACAGCTTATATAACTTTCAGCAATAAGCACTCTTAACTTCGGTCTATAAGCCTGTGAAGCTGCGTGTCAAAACGCGAAAAGAGACAGGCTAATCGTTTTTTTCGTCAAAGAATACTATCCAGATATCTTTTTCGCCGAAGCAGCTGACGGAAGCGCTTTTAGCCGCAAAGGGCGCCGGGCACGGGCGTTCGTTGGGGAAAGTGAATATATGCTCCATCTGCTTTTTCCCCGGGCTAATATCGCTGCGGGCTGCCGCTACAAGCGCTGCGGCTTCCGCATCTGCGCCGCTTTCAAAAATAATATTTTCCGTTTCGTAAAGCTTTAAAGAGAAGCTGCTGCTCTGGGGACTGCGTGAATTCCATCCGGAAGAAACGATCGACTTTATAAGAAATGAGTTTTCCTCTGAGTTTATGATGACTTTAACATTTATACTTTCAGGCATTTTTCTGTGCTCCGAAATATATTCGACCGAATTTGATTCTTTTACAAGAGAGGCTACTGCTGCGTCGTGTGCGACAGCATCAGCGGCGCACAGCGCAGCACTGGCGGCCATGGCGCAGCACTGCGCCTTTTCGTGGGCAATATAGGCCTTCCTCGTAGCTATCCTCCAGCCTGTAAAAACAAACGCCGCCGCCAATGCCGTTAATATCAATATTTTTCCGGTTTTGTCCGCCGCTCTTGCGATCTTCTCTTTCATGCGGCTATTATAACGCATCGATCAGCTCTTTATGCTAAAATGGCTTTCGGTGGCGATCATGAACAGCTCTGACGACAAAGAAAAACAGGTCACGATAGATATCGAAGAAAAAAACGGCCGTCCCGACATAGTGCGCGATGAAGTATGGCTGATGTGCACCGTATTAAAGTGGTGTGTGATAGCCGTCATCACAGGATTTGCGGTAGGGCTTGCGGCAGGTCTCTTTCTGCTTGCGCTCAGGACTGCCATCTCATATGCGGCAAAGCTCGTAGACCTTCGCTATCTGCTGCTTCTGCCGGGTCTCTTTATAAGCTACTACCTTGTGCGCACGCTTGCGCCGCAGTCTGCAGGACATGGTACCGAAGCCGTTATAGACGCGATACACAATAAAGAAAGGACCCTGATCGACATCAGGGCCGTGCCGGTAAAGATAGTTGCTACGATAATCACGATATCCTCGGGCGGCTCGCTCGGCATAGAGGGGCCCTGCGCGCAGATAGGCTCAGGGGTCGCCTATGTTATTGCCAAAATCTTCAATACAGATGAGTCAGATATGAAAAAGATAATCGTCTGCGGCATATCGGCCGGTTTCTGCGCCGTTTTCGGGACGCCGGTCGCAGGAGCGATCTTCGCCGTTGAGGTCCTCTTTGTCGGACAGATATTCTATGACGTACTGCTGCCTTCGCTTATCAGCGGCATAGCGGGCTATTTTACAGCAGCCGCCGTAGGCGCGGGGCATATGCCGTACTATACGGTGCCGGTTCCGGCGATAGGCCCGGCTTCATTGGGAGCCGTCCTTGCGGCAGGAGTGTTTTTCGGCATAATCTCTATCTTCAACATCGAAGGTATTCACATCGTTCACAGAATCTTTGCGCGCTTTGGCATAACCGGCTGGAAGAAGCCCGCCTGCGGCACCGTGCTCCTGATCATCATAGCTCTCGTATTCGGCAGGGATTACCTCAGCCTCGGCAGCGACGTGATAAAGGACATGATAACCGGAAGGAAAGTTCTTTATTACGGTTTTATCATAAAGATACTGGCTATGGGCATAACGCTTGCGGCCGGTGGCTGCGGCGGAGAGATATCCCCGACGCTTTTCGTCGGCGCCTCCTCGGGACTGCTCTTCTCAGCGCTG
>JAEEYY010000107.1 GCA_016288355.1 Synergistes sp. | reverse complement strand
CAGCCTAGGGCGACCTCTTCAAACAGAGCGGCGCTCCCGTTGACCAGTATGACGTGCCGGCATATCTCAGAAAGAAGCAGCAGTCCTGAGCAGGCAGCGGGCTTCAGCAGGCCGTCCCGGGAAGATAACGGCGTGGCACAGCTGGGAAGAGTACCGAAGTGACGAAGTATGGCTGAAAGAGCTGCCCAAGGGAGGAGATTTGCCTTGGGCTCTCTTTTATCCGGCGGACTATTCGGTCGGCTCCGCATCTTTAGGGCTTCAATATATTTTTGAGCGGCTTCGTCTTTCCGGCGTTGCTGCCGAAAGATTTTTTGCTTCGCCTCTGCCGTACAGGTCGGCAGACGCGGACACGATGCTTGAAAGATTCTCTGTGATAACGGCAACGGTCGCTTATGAGGGAGGCATACCGGTTTTTCTGGATTGGCTTGCCTCCGCCGGAATACCGCTCCTTCCGGAGGAAAGAGCAGCCGGTTCTTTCCCGGTAGTGGGAGCAGGCGGCGCCCTCTCGTACATCAACCCGCTTTCTATGTCGGGGTTCTGTGATTTTATTATTCTGGGCGACGGAATGGAGCCGCTTGACTACGCGGTAGAATGTCTGCGAAGCTGCTCTTCCGGGCCGAGGTCCGGATTATGGGAGAAGCTCGCCGGACACAGCGAGATCTTGGTGCCCCCTGTCGATATAAAGGACGGGAAGCTTACGCGGGATCTGAAGACGGGGCGCACGCTCGACTTAAACGGCGATTATCCGCTTCACAGCGTATGGATGACGGAGCGGGGCGCCTTCGGCAAAACGCTTTTGATCGAACTGCAGCGCGGCTGCGCGCGTTCATGCCGCTACTGCACTCTGCCCCGCTGCTTCGGAAAGATGCGTTTCCGCGGGTTTGAGATGATAGAAAACGCGCTTTCGGATATATGCAGCCGCTTTGATGTGCCGCAGGTCGGACTCGTAACGCCGGAGGCAGGCGATTATCCGTTCCTGCCAAAGCTTACGGAAAGTCTTGCCGAAAAGAGCACCGCGGTATCTTTTGCCTCGCTGCGTCTTGACAGGCTCGACGAAAACATGATCGAGACGCTTGCGGGCGGCGGCCGCCGCAGCATAACAGTAGCGCCGGAGACTGGAAGCGAAAGGCTTCGCTTCTCCTGCGGCAAGAGTTTTACAAACGAGCTTATAGCCGAAAAGCTCTCTCTTGCCAAAAGACACGGCATAGACAGGGTCAAGCTCTATTTTATGATAGGGCTGCCGGGTGAGACGGACGAGGATATATCGGCGATAACGGATCTCTGCCGCAGCATTATACGCGAGACGGGACAGTCGCTCACCCTTTCCGTAAATCCGTTCATACCGAAACCCGGCACTGCATGGGAGAATGAGTTTTTTGCCGGAAAGAATGCTGTCAGGCAAAAATATGAGAGGATAAAAAAAGAAATAAGGACAATAGAGAAAAAAACTCCGCAGCTGCGGCTTACCGGCGTAAAGGAAGCGCAGGAGGAATTCAGCCTCGCATGGTGCGGATTTGAGGAAAGCAGGAAACTGGCGCAGGGCGGCGCGGTAAATGTGGACGCCGCAGGCAGAGAGCTGCTGAGAGAGGAACTCAGGCGTATCGTATAACAACCGGAGGTTAGAAAGAACATATGACACACTCACGCAGAAACCACTCCCGCGATTATAAAGAGCCAAAGAAGCTTACCTTTTTTGGAAGGCTGATCCTGCCGCTTACGCTTATTTTGGCGCTGGCTCTGCTCTACCTCAGCATAAAGCTCTTTATGGCGCCCGAAAAAGCAGGTCTCCGCGCTTTGACGCACAGTGCCGAGCATACCGTTTCGGCGGACTCCGTTCTTTCTTCCGCAGATAATCAGGCAGCAGAGCCTGTAACCGATACGCAGGAAGAAAACGGCTACGAAGCCGGCAGGCAGAGTGTGTCCGGCACAGGAAAGGCTCCCGCCTCGTCCGTTGAAACAAAGAAACAGTCAAATAACGCATCTCAGAATAAAAACAGCGTTCAGACAAAGCCGCAGACAAAACCCGTATCTGCGGTCCAGAAAAAAGACAGTGCCCCTAAAGCAGCATCCCCCGCGCCCGGCGCTGCTGCCGCAAAGGAGAGATGGGACGTCCAGATAGGCGTCTTTGCGGCCAAAAGCGGTGCGGAACTGACTGCAAAGCAGGCCCGTGACGCCGGGTACTCGGCATACATCACGGAAATGATTCTTGACGGAAAGACCCATTACAGAGTCCGTGTCGTCGGCAGCGCCGACAAAGCCGCCTCTTCCGAAGTGGCAAAGCGTCTTGAAAAGGCAGGGTTCCCGATATATCTGGTCCCTATAAACAAATAACGGTTTTACATTGAAAGGCCGCTGATTATATGGCAGGTTTTGTTAAAGAAGTTACAGGCAGAAACGATGCGATAGAAAGCATATCGCATCGTCTCTCTTTTCCGTGGGACTGCCGCGCAGAAGAGCGTCAGCTCGCCGATGCGACAGGCAGAAGATGCGCGGAAGATATCATCAATGAAGTGCCTTATCCGCCATTCTCGCGCAGCCTGCGCGACGGTTATGCTGTGAGGCATGCCGACGCTGCCGGGGCATCATCTTCCACGCCGCTTTTCCTTACCGCGAAGGGCAGCGTAGCTATGGGTGAAGTGCCGGGATTCAGAATAGCAGGCGGTGAAGCCGCTTCGATACCCACCGGAGGCATACTGCCGGAAGGAGCGGACGCGGTAGTGATGCTTGAAGATACGGATACCGCCGGAGGATGGGTGGAGATTCGTCGCGCCGTTCAGGCCGGCGAGAACATAATCAAAAGCGGTGAGGATATAGCAGCGGGCGCGCGGCTGCTTGCGCGCGGCGATATGATCGATCTCCGCACCGTAGGACTCCTTGCCTCCGCCGGTTTTTCGTCGGTCCCGACTGTAAGCCTGAAAATATCACTGCTTTCCACAGGGGACGAGATAGTGCCGGTAGATGCCGGGACTTTGAGACCGGGGCAGATAAGAGACGTCAACGGCTGGAACCTGAGGGCTATGCTGTCGCGCTTCGGGTTCGTTTCAGACTACAGAGGGATAGCCAGCGACTGCGGCGAAGAGTTCGAACGCCGCTTTCATGATGAATTGAACAGCTGCGACGTCCTTGTGCTGAGCGGAGGTTCTTCGGTCGGTGTGCGCGATCACGCGTTCCGCCTGCTCTCTTCGCTTTCAGAACCGGGACTTCTCGTGCGGGGAATCAACATCGTCCCCGGGAAGCCTACGCTGATAGCAGCAGATGCCGGGCGAAAAAAGCTGGCGGTGAGCCTGCCCGGTCATCCTCTGTCATGCATGGTCGCGGCGTTTACCGTACTACTGCCGCTGCTTCTCAGGCTTATCGGCGCAGCGGAGAAGGAGTGCGGCACACGTCTTGTGCTGCCTGTGGCATGCGATCTGGCCGCGCGTACCGGCGCGGAGAAGTTCTTTGCGTGCCGTCTGCTGCCTGACGGCAGAGTCGAACCGGCAGCGGCTAAATCGGGATATATATCCGCGCTGTCAAATGCGTGCGGTTTTATACGCATGCCGGAGGAAAGAGAAACGATAAGAGCTGGAGAAGAAGCGGAGGTATGGCTGTGGCAGTAAATTATCCGGAACATATAACACTGGATGAAGCGTCTTCCATCCTGCGGGAGGCATTCAGTGACTACGCGTCGGTATTTTCGGCCGATATGGAGATATCAGAAGCTCAGGGGCATTTTCTTACCGCAGATATAAAAGCTGCGCGCAACGTTCCACATTACGCGGCGTCCGCCGTCGACGGCTACGCACTGCGCGCCGAAGACACAGCCGGCGCTTCTTTTGCGACGCCTGTAAGGATAAGGAACGGACACCGCCGGTGGGTGAATACGAGCGCGCCTGTTCAGGAGGATTCAAACGCGGTCCTGATGATAGAAGACTCCTCTTCAGACGGGGAAGACCTTATCGTATATAAATCGCTTACGCCTTATGAAAATGTACGACCGCTGGGCGAGGATGTTATGGCCGGGCAGATCATAGCCCGGGAGGGAGAAGAGGTAACTCCCGCTCTTGTCTCGCTCTTTTTGTGCGCGGGGATAGATACCGTCCCGGTGCGCCGCAGGCCGAAAGTCCTTTTTATACCTACGGGAAACGAGATAATATCACGGGAGGAATGGCTTGCGCGCGAAAACCAGCCTTCCGGCACGGCAGCCGAAAGCAATTCACTCTTTATATCTGCGTCTTTCAGAAAGTGGGGCTATTCGGTCGATATAGCTCCTATAGTTCCAGACGTGCCCGAGATCCTTAAAGAATGCGTCGAAAAGGGTATATCCGCTTATGATCTGGTCCTGGTAGGCGCAGGCTCCGCAAAGGGGCGCCGCGACCATACGATAGAAGTCTTTTCAGAGCTTGGCAAAGTGCTCTTCCGCGGTGTGAGGATGAAGCCGGGGCGCCCTGTCATGGCTGCGGAGATAAACGGAAAGCCGGCAGTATGTCTGCCGGGCTTCCCGATGTCCACGGCAGTCGTGCTTTGGTCTGTCGTCTACCCGCTGCTCAGGATGCTCTCAGGCGCCGGCGGAGAGACGCGGGCTCTGGCGCGCGAGGCTGTATCGGCAAAAAGCACCATGAAGGGAAAGCTGCTCGTGCAGCATTCCTCTCAGGCCGGGATAGAAGAATGGCTCAAGATCAAGACCGCCCTCGTGGGAGATACTGTATATTCCTGGCCGCTCACTGCCGGCGCAAGCGTGCTGTGGGCACTTTCCGAAGCAGACGGAGTCGCGCTGCTGCCTCCCGAGTCTCTTGAATGCGAACGCGGAACGGAGATAGATATATGGATGACGCGTGACGTCGACCTGGCCCGGAGAGCTCTTTTCCAGGGCTCAGACGACCCGGCGGTACAGCTTCTGGTCACTCCGATACGCAGACGCGGAGCTGATTTTGTCTGCCGCGCCGTAGGAAGCATGGGAGGCCTTGCCGCGCTCTCACGCGGAGAATGCCATGTGGCTGCCGCACACCTTCTTGACGAAAAAAGCGGCTCATACAACGATATATTCATCGAGCGTTTTTCCGGAGGGCGTGAATGGAAGAGGATACTTGTCTTCTACAGGACCCAGGGTATAATCGTTGCCCGCGGTAACCCCAAGGGTATCCGCGGCTTCCGCGACCTCTGCACGAATGAGATAGTTTTTTCGAACCGCCAGCCCGGAGCGGGTACGCGGGTGCTCTTTGACTGCATGCTCAGACAGGAAGGGCTTTCGTCAGATAATGTAAAAGGGTACGGGCAGATATGCACTACTCATATGGAAGCCGCGAACCGCGTGCATTCAGGCGCCGCCGACGCAGCTTTGGGGATAAAATCCGCGGCGGACGCGCTTGACCTGGATTTTATCCCGATAACGGAAGAGCCTTACGAACTTGTCATTCCATGCGAATATCTTGAACATCCCGGCATAAAGGCTCTTCTTGACAGCCTCGAGGACCCGGAGTGGCGCAGGAAAGTAGAGGAGATGGGCGGTTACAGATGGCCGAAGTGAAGGAACTGAAAGACAGCTACGGCCGCCGGCTTAATTATCTGCGGATATCCGTTACCGACAGATGCAACTACCGCTGCCTTTACTGTATGCCGCCGGAAGGAGTGGAGTGCATCAGCCATGCCGATATACTGCGCTATGAGGATATAAAATTCCTCTGCCGCGTTTTCCGCGGACTCGGCGTCGAAAAATTCCGCTTCACCGGCGGAGAGCCTCTCGTGCGCAGGGGTCTCGTCCCCTTTATGAAGGAACTGCGCGAAGAGATGCCGGATGTAAAGATCGCTCTGACCACAAATGCCTCTCTTCTCGTTAATTATGCCAGGGAGCTGGCGGAGGCCCGCATAGATTACCTTAACGTCAGCCTGGACACCGTGGATGCACGGAAATTTGCGCAGGTGACACGTCTGGGCCGTATTGAGGATGTGTTTGCCGGCATAGCTGCGGCAAAGGCCGAAGGAATAGATAATATAAAGCTCAACGCCGTGCTGATAAGGGGCTTCAATGATACCGAAGTGCCGGCGATGCTCGCTTACGCCCGCCGCGAAGGGCTTCTTCTGCGTCTTATAGAATTCATGCCGCTGCAGGAGAGCATTTGGACGAAAGATGCTTTCATCATGGGGAGCGATCTGCTCAAAGCGCTGCCCGACGGCGCTTCCTGGGAAAAAAGCGAAGGGGACGGCGTCAGCAGCAACGGCCCTGCGGAATATTACGTGAACAGAAAGACCGGCGACCGGATAGGTATAATCACAGCAGTTTCAAACCACTTCTGCAAAAACTGCAACCGGCTCAGGATATCGGCGGAGGGAAAGCTCCGGACCTGCCTTTTCAACCCGAAAGAGATACCGCTTAAGGAGCTGATCCAGAGCCGCAGCGAAAGCGCCCTGCGCGACGCCATACTTGCCGCAGCGGCAGCCAAGCCGCGCTGCTGGGATGACGTTAAAAACGGCAATATCCGGATGTCCGGGATAGGAGGATAAAATGGGAGAATATACGCACTTTGACGCGGAGGGGCGTCCAACGCTCGTCGACGTCAGCGGAAAGACCGTCACGAAAAGAACCGCCTGGGCGGAAGGGTGGATATATCTGCCTGACGGGATATACGAAACGGTATCGAAAGGCGCGGTAAAAAAAGGAGATCCTTTCAGAATCGCGGAACTCGGCGGCATAATGGGCGCTAAGAGAACTCCGGAGCTGATACCGCTCTGCCACAATATACGTCTTGACAACGTAAAGGTACGCTGCGATCTCGACCGTGAAAAAAAAGCCGTAAAGATAACGTGCGAAGCCTCCGCATCCGAGGTGACAGGTGTGGAGATGGAAGCGCTTACCGGGGTTTCGGCCGCCGCGCTCACTTTCTATGATATGTGCAAGGGCATAGACAAGGGCATGGTCATAAAAGACATACGGCTGCTCCGGAAAACAGGCGGCAAAAGCGGTGAATGGAACGCTGATACAGGATACGGAAAACAGGAATAGTCCTTCGGAACAAAACCAAAATATACAGGAAAGCGGCGTCGGGCCCGGTTTGCGAAAACAGCGGGACGAGAGCTGCGATGGAGGGGATAGTAATGAGGATTCTCAGGCTTTATGCTCCGGCGCTTATCGGAGATCACACGCTCTGCTATGTGCATACGAATAAGGCCGGCAGCAGCTGTATAAACGACGTTGAACTGCCGTTGAGATATGCTCACGCGGGGGAAGCTCTCACAGATGAAAAAGCGGCCGCTGCGATGACTGTCGTGCTGCCGCAGCAGGCTGTCATAGGAGACGGAGACTTTTTGTCCGCCGGCGAGAATAATGCGCTGCTGCGCTGGAACGCTGCAAGCGGAACTTTTTCGGTCTGCAGAGCGGGTTTTCTCGGGGTCTCTGAAGCTGTCGAGATATGGACGCCGGTAAGGACCGCGGTGCTTACCGTAAGCGACAAGGGCAGCCGCGGCGAACGCATCGACACTGCCGGCCCCGAACTTGAGCGTCTTGCGTTCAACATGGGCTGCGTTACCGAAAAGAAGAGAATCGTGCCCGATGACCCTGATGCGATATGCGGGACGGTATGCGAATGGGCCTCACAGGGGATAAACCTGATACTTACTACGGGCGGCACCGGACTTTCCCCGCGCGACAACACACCCGAAGCGCTTCTTTCTATAGCGGATAAGTATGTTCCCGGCTTCGGCGAGATGATGCGGATGGAAACGCTGAAGTACACGCCCCGGGCATTCCTTACGCGTTCTGTAGCCGTTGTAAAGGGCAATTCTCTTATAATATCCTTTCCGGGAAGCATGCGGGGAGCATCACAGTGCTTCGAAGCCGTTTCCGGCGGACTGCGCCATGCCGTTGAGACGCTTACGGGGCTTTCTTCCGAATGCGGAAACCATCATCACCATCACAGCGCGTCCTGATGCGCAAAAACGGTGTATTCTGGATATGACCGGCGGCGGATGACGGCCTCATCCGCCATTTTTTATTTTTTATGTGCCGCGGAGCCGTTTTTGTAATATACTTATCCGCTATAGGCTCCGTGTATACGGGACAAAAATAAAACGGAGGTTTAAAGGAACGACATGGTTTCAAAGAAGTTTGTGCGGGCAGCTAAAAGAGAGACTCTGATAGTGATATGCCTGTACGTACTGTTCTTCGCGTGGTGGTATATCACTGCGTACGGCTTCGGAGACGATCCGTCAAAGTACCGTTTCGTTTTTGGCTTTCCGGAATGGTTCTTCTACAGCTGCATAGCGGGGTATATAGGGATATCCGTACTTCTTTGGCTCTGCGTGAAACTCTTTTTCTGCGAGCTCCCTCTTGACGATGATGAAGAGGAGAATAAAAAATGAGCGGTAACTCCGGAATGATACTGCCTCTCGTCCTGTATTTCGTCCTGATAATGGGCATAGCTTTATGGGGCAACCGTGCGGCCGCAAAGAAAAGCGACACCAGGGGCTTTATGGAGGAATACTTCCTCGGAAGCCGCTCCATGGGCGGTTTTGTCCTCGCTATGGCGATAATAACCACCTATACCAGCGCAAGCAGCTTCGTTGGCGGTCCCGGCGTTGCGTATAATGTCGGCCTCGGCTGGATCCTACTTTCGATGATACAGGTGCCGACTGCGTTTCTGACGCTCGGCGTACTGGGCAAGCGCTTTGCGCTGGTGGCACGCCGCACCGGCGCCGTGACTATCACGGACTTTATACGCGCGCGCTATTCGAGTGACGCCGTGGTCGTGCTGTCGTCGCTTGCGATACTTGTTTTCTTTATGGCGTCGATGCTCGCGCAGTTCATAGGCGGCGCCCGCCTCTTCGAAGCCGTCACCGGCTATTCCTATCAGACAGGGCTTGTGATATTCGGCCTTACAGTCGTCATATACACTACGGTTGGGGGCTTCCGTGCGGTCGTGCTTACTGATACGATACAGGGCGTAATGATGCTGATAGCTTCAGTTGCTATCCTTCTTGCAGTAGTTTCAGCCGGCGGCGGCGTGGAAAACATCATGAGCACGCTATATGCCGCGGATCCGAAGCTGCTGACGCCCGGGGGAGCGGGAGACGCTATCCCCAAGCCTTATATCCTCTCATTCTGGGTGCTTGTCGGCATAGGTATACTCGGCCTTCCTCAGACCACGCAGAAGTGCATGGGGTACAGGGACTCACGCTCGATGCACAACGCGATGATAATCGGAACGTTTGTCGTAGGATTTACGATGCTTGCGATGCATCTCGTAGGGGCAATGGGACGCGCGGTCATCCCTGATATAAAAGTCGGGGATCTTGCGGTGCCTACGCTTACCGTCAGACTGCTGTCACCTTTCTGGGCCGGGGTATTCATAGCCGGTCCGCTTGCCGCGATAATGTCCACCGTTGACTCTATGCTGATCATGTGCTCGGCAGCGATAGTTAAGGATCTTTATTTCCATTACATCGCCAAAAACGATGAGAAAAAGCTGCCGCCGAAGAAAGTGCGCGGCATGAGCCTCATTATAACCGCCATTGCAGGTCTGTTTGTTTTTCTGGCGGCGATGAACCCGCCGTCACTTTTGGTCTGGATAAATCTTTTTGCGTTCGGCGGGCTTGAAGCCGTATTCTTCTGCCCGACGCTCTTCGGACTGTACTGGCGCCGCGCTAATTCGACAGGTGCGGTGCTTTCGATGCTTGCCGGCGCTGCAGCGTTTTTCTGGTTCACTATAACCAAGACGAGCATAGCAGGGACTACCGCGATAGTGCCTGCGCTTGTGATATCAGCCGCCGCGTTTGTGCTGGGGAGCCTTTTGGGAAAACAGGAGAGCGAGGAACGGCTCAGAATATTTGATATGCAGGGTTAAAGGTTTGCAATAATTTTTGATAGTGTGATATACTTAAGAGCGTTGTGCAATCCACACGTGCGGCGACGAAAAAGAGGTTCCCCGTATGCGGGCTCTTTTGCGGATGAAGCGCACGGAGGAAAAAAACAGGAGGGATACAAATGGGTGTAGTAAGTATGAAACAGCTTCTTGAGTGCGGCGTCCACTTCGGACACCAGACAAGGCGCTGGAATCCGAAGATGAAGCCGTTCATCTTCACGGAGCGCAACGGGATCTATATCATTGACCTGCAGAAGACAGTCAAAGGGCTTGAAAAAGCTTATGACTTCGTGCGCGAGGTAGCCAAAGAAGGCGGAAGCATCCTCTTTGTCGGTACAAAGCGCCAGGCTCAGGATCCTATCCACGACGAAGCGCTCAAATGCGGCCAGTTCTATATCAACCAGCGCTGGCTCGGCGGACTTCTTACCAACTTCACAACGATTCGCCGCCGCGTGATGCGGATGGTCGAGCTGGAGCAGATGGAAGAAGACGGCAGCATCAACAAATATCCGAAAAAAGAAGTCGTCCAGCTCCGCAAAGAGCGCGACAAACTGGAGAAATACCTCTCCGGGATCAAAGAGATGAAGGAGACGCCCGATGCGGTCTTCGTCATCGACCCTCGCCGTGAGGCAATAGCGGTCCTTGAAGCGCGCAAACTTGGCATACCTGTTATCGCTATCGTCGACACAAACTGCGATCCTGACTACATAGACTACCCGATTCCCGGCAACGATGACGCTATCCGCGCTATCGAGCTCGTCGTCGGCCTTATGGCAAACGCATTCATCGAGGGACGTCAGGGACAGGATGCACGTCCGGCGGAAGAGGAAGCAGCCGAAGAGCCGGCGCAGGAAGCAGAGGCAGAGGCGCCGCGCGACGATCTTTCGGAAGATGAGATAAAGATCCGCGGCAAAGAACTCGCGGATCAGAAGGGCTGGAAGGAGAACTAAGATGGCTAATATAACCGCAGCAATGGTATCAGAGCTTCGCGCCCGCACTTCAGTCGGCATGATGGACTGCAAAAAGGCCCTCGTGGAATGCGGCGGCGATATGGAAAAAGCGATAGACTACCTCCGTGAGAAGGGACTTGCGAAAGCCGCTAAAAAGGCCGGACGTGAAGCGTCTCAGGGAAAAATGTTCACATACATGCACTTCAATACAAAGCTTGCCGTTCTTCTTGAACTCGACTGCGAAACAGACTTCGTTGCCCGCACCGAAGAGTTCAACAAACTCGGACATGATATCGCGCTCCACATCGCGGCGGCCAGCCCGTCGTACGTGAAGCCCGAAGACGTCCCCGCTGACGTCCTTGAGCATGAGAAGGCGGTAATTATGGCTCAGGCGCGCGAGGAAGGCAAACCCGAGAAGATGCTTGAGAGAATAGCCGAAGGGCGCATCAACAAATTCTACGAAGAGAACTGCCTTATGGAGCAGAAGTTCACGCTCAATCCGGATATCAAGGTGAAAGACCTTGTCGTCGAGAATATCGCAAAGATAGGCGAAAACATAATAGTAAGGCGCTTTGCCCGCTTCGAAATAGCGGCGTAACAAAAACGGCCACGGAAGCGAGGGATTTTTCCCTCGCTTTTTTCATGCGTAGATCTTAATGAAAGGCGGCTGGAAAATGGACTGCAGATACAAAAGAGTACTGCTTAAGCTTTCGGGCGAGATACTTGCGGGAAAAGAACGTTTCGGACTTGACTACGACGCCGTGCGCGGCATCTGTACGGAAGTGGCCGACGTTGCGGCCCACGGCATCCAGATAGCGATGGTGGTCGGCGGAGGAAATATAATACGCGGCGCTCAGACAACAAGCATCGAGCGCGCTCAGGCAGACTATATGGGAATGCTGGGCACCGTTATCAACGCGCTTGCGCTGCAGGATATCCTGGAGAGCCTTGACTGTCCTACGCGCGTCCAGTCGGCGATTGAAATGCGGCAGATCGCGGAGACGGTGATCCGGAGGCGCGCGATACGCCATCTTGAGAAGGGGCGTATAGTGATATTTGCGGCAGGCACCGGGTCGCCCTATTTTTCGACCGATACGACAGCAGCGCTGCGCGCTTCCGAGATCGGGGCCGAGTGTGTTATCAAGGCGACAAAGGTCGACGGCATATATGACAAAGACCCGACTGTCTATCCTGACGCCGTCAAACTGCCTCAGCTCACCTATATGGACGCTCTCGGGAGACAGCTAAAAGTGATGGATGCGGCGGCATTTTCTCTCTGCCAGGACAATAAGATCCCCATTATCGTCTTCGATATGCTAGTAAAGGGCAACCTTCGCCGGCTTCTTATAGACGGAGAAACGATCGGCTCCACCGT
>JAEEYY010000106.1 GCA_016288355.1 Synergistes sp. | reverse complement strand
TACGTCCGCATACACCTTTTTGCTGTAGGACGATACAAGCTCAGTTTTGCTTTCCTGCGGGAATATCCGGCTCAGTGTCTTTATCCATTCGTCATATGTGCGGATAACGTCATAGTTCCATTTTGTCGGCGATATAGCGACGGCCGGTATTCCGGCATTTTTGATCATCGTGCCTATCTCTTTGCTGCCGGCAATATAAAATACGACGTCCGGACGAAGGCGCATCAGCTCTTCAATATTCAGATCAAGGCCCGACATATATTTTGTCTCGGCCTTCAGGATCTCCGGGAATATCTCGCCGAGCAGCCCGGCTTTCGCGGCGCCCATCGATGCGGGGGGGATGCCGACTATTTTCTCCGCTGAGCCCAGAAAGACCGTCAGCACCGACGGCAGCGGCAGTATGCCGGCAACGGCTATGCGCTCTATCTTATCCGGCAGTACCACAGTATCGCCGGCGTGATCGGTTATCGTGCGTGAAGCTTCCGCGGGCAGAGAAAAAACGACCAGCGTCAAAAGCAGGATAAGAGTTAACAGCCTTTTCATAACTATATCTCCTTTTTCATCCAGTTATTAAAGTTCTCACCCATTATCAGCGGGATCCTGTCACGGAATGTCCTTCCCGAATAGCCCTCATGCGGCAGTTCTATAAAGCGGCAGCCAGCCGGCGCAGCCGGTCTGTAAAGAGGGTCTGCTATAACTGCGGCGGCGCTCTTCAGCCGTGCAAAGACAGCGTCTTCATCAGGAAAATCGAGCGGGCAGATAACGCTTACGCTCTCTATGCCGCAGTCAAGCCGCAGCGCTCTTGCAACGGACGCGCTCTGGACCGGCTCCCCTATTACCACAAAAGCAGCGTCGTCAGCATCAGGGGCGCTGATATCGATATCGCGTCCGTTTTCCGCTGCTGTCCGTATATCTGCGAAGAGCTCCTTCTGCGCGGCCTCTCCGACAGGTACGCCGCTCACGGCAGGTATGCGGTATTTTTCGCGCAATACTTCGGCAAGCCCGCTGCCGCATGAAGATACGACAACGTTGACGTCGGCTTTTCCTGCCGCGGTCAGCCGCTCCCAGCTGTCTCCCATCGCCCAGCAGCTGTTTATGCGAAAACCGGCGCCGGCAAAAGACTTTTGCATCGCTTCGACATTCCCCGTAACTGAAAAATCCAGAGGGGTAACGCCAAGCAGGTTTACCGATATCGCGCCGTCAGGCGCTGATCTTTCGCGCACCCCGGAGTCCGGCGGGCAGAAGCGGCGCGCCACCGCGGCAAGCGCCATCGAAGCTCCCCTGTTGTAGGAGTTCATGCCGTTCGTCGCAAAGCCGAACGTCGGAATGCCTGTGCGCTGCTCTATCAGGTGCGCAACGCCTCCGAAATCGGTGCCCATCATCATCGGAATCGGAGTGCCGGCTATCGCGATAAAGCGCGGGTGCAGCTCTTCCGCGGCACGGCATATGTCGCCGATCAGTTTAGCGTCGTCCCCCATTATCGCGTCGACCTCGGCAAGTGCGGATATGAACACCATCGAAGGCATATCATACCAGCGCGGCTCGTCATGCGTGTTGTAGGTGGAATTACAGCCCGACGCATCGTGCATGACAGTCATGCCGCCCATTTCATAAAGAGCGGAACATACGCCGGAAACGTCAGCCGTATATGTTGATAAGATCGCACATGTCTGTTTCAGCAGTTACACCCCCAGCCTTTTACCTGTATTATCTTTCTGGTATCTTTCTCCTCCGCGAAGGCGTCGCAGATATCCTCCGCGATATGGGTTATCCCGTCAAATCCCCAATATCCGCCGCATTCGAGCATATTCACAAAGTACGGAGTATCGTTGAAATAGGCGGCCTTCTGTCCGATCGCCAGGACTTTTTCATCATGCTTTACGGAAGCGCGCGGCAGTATGCCCATCTTCGGGTGCACGGTAGCGCGCAGTTCAAGCTCCGGGAAAGCGCCGCGCAAACGGTCGAAAGCGGGCTTTTCTTCAGATATGAAGCTGTCTGCGTATACCCGGCGCACATTGAAGCCGTGGTTAAGCAGCAGCTCAGCCAGCCCCAGAGGCCTTGATGTAGAGGTATAGTCGACCTCTATCGGAGTATCCCCGACAAGGCGTCTTGCGACATCAAGCGAACGCTCGGCTTCTTCCTCAAGAAGTCCTGCGTCTATTTCCCTGATGCCAAGACGCTCCGACAGCGCGCTGATATTCTTTCTTATCTCGTCATAGTCATATGAGATCGGTATATAGATATAGTCCGTGCCGAGGCGTTCCTTAAGATCGTAAACTGCGGGAAGCGCGGCCGGAAGATAAGCTATATTCAGGCTGCTCGTTCCCATCGCCTGGTATTCCTCCCAGCTGCGGCAGCGCGTGATGTCTAAAATCTCAAACTCTGCGCCGTGCAGCATGCGCACGAAATCCGAGGAATTTTCGGTAGGATAATTGTTGCCTATTATATTCACGCTTTTTTTCGACCGCCTGACCGCTTTCGGCAGAAAAGAGTACAGCCTCTTGCGCATCATCGGGTCCGGAGGCGTTGCGGTCTTGCGCATTATAGGATACATGTAGCAGTCGGTGAAGAAGATATCGGGGAAACGCTCACGAAGCCTGTCATATACATAATTCAGGTCGCAGCCGGTAAAATGATGGATGCAGCTCGTAAAGACAAGCACCGCTCTCGGCCTTTTCGGCAGCTTATGTATAACGTCGGCCACTCCGTCTATTATCAGCGCTTCCATATCTCCGTCAAGAACATTGTTCTCACATACCGCCACGGTCGAAAATCTGTCCATGGCCCCCATCTCCGCCGCCGTCAGCACCACGCCGCGCAGACAGCCCTGCGCGCAGACGAAGATCTGATGGCTTTCCGGAAGCAGCATGCCGGTATGCACGATGTTCCACAGTCCGCGGGCAGGCGAACCGTATTCCAGTCCGTACTCAAACGGATCCAGTGAAGAGGCGTCCTTTATCTTTACCGAAGCGCCGCTCCAGTCAGGATTATGCAAATCTATCATATCATTCACCGCAGGCGGCAAGCACGCCTGACGCGAGCTTCCGGTACTCTGCCGCCGTTTCGCTCTCCGGAAAAGCCTCAAGAACGGTGCGTGAGAGCTCTTCAGCCTGCTGCACCACACTGCTGAAATTAAGGGAACCTACAATCTTTGAGCCTACGTCGGACGCAAGTTCCGCGACCTTTTCATCCTCGCGCGGCACATTCCTGCGGTTCAGTATTATGCCGCCGAGAGCGGCGTAACCCCGCGAACGGAAATTGGAAACGGCTTCCGCGATATTGGCCGCCGCGTGAATCGCCATATTTTCTCCGGACGTCACGACAAACACCTTCTCCGCGTAACCTTCGCGTATCGGCATCGCAAAGCCCCCGCAGACCACGTCGCCCAATACGTCGTAAATGACTGCGTCGGGCCTGTAGATCTCAAAAGCCTTCTTCTCCTTCAGCTTCTCAATAGCTGCTATGATGCCTCGCCCGGCACAACCCAGACCGGGCGCGGGGCCTCCCGCCTCGACGCAGAGCACGCCCGCATAGCCCGGAGTCACAAGCTCTTCAAGAGTCAGCGCCGCGCCGCGGCTCCTTATAAGCTCAAGAACAGTGGGAATCTTTTTCCCGCCCCTTAGATTAACCGTCGAGTCGGCTTTGGGGTCGCAGCCTATCTGCATCACCTTCATACCCTGTTCCGCAAATGCCACGGCGATATTTGACGCCGTAGTCGATTTTCCTATACCGCCTTTGCCGTAGATAGCAATTTTTATCACTTGCAGCCCTCCATAAAAAAAAGCCTTCCGCCGGAAGCGGAAGGCGACAACACAGATATGTCCCGCAGAACTCACGCCTTCCGACTCCGAACTGATCATCGTCAATCAGGACGATATTTTGCTGTTTGTGAATAATAGCACAAAATTCGGTTTTTTACAACATGCAAGCGGCAATTTCTATAAACAGGTTAATTGCAAAAGCCAATTCTGCCAGGGGGGCATTCAGCATTCCCAACATGCGTACGCCGATCTTCCCCGGACTGTTACCGTGACGGGGCGCCAGGATAAAAACAAAAACGGCGGCAAAATGCGCCGTCGTTTTTTATGCAATTTCTGTTCTGATGCTGCGCTATCTCTTATATCCTATGATATCGCGCAGCAGCGC
>JAEEYY010000105.1 GCA_016288355.1 Synergistes sp. | reverse complement strand
TCAGGGCTTCCGCTATCGGTCTTATCTTGCTCGAACATATCTCATAATCGAATTCGGCGTCTGTTTTTGCGGTCATTTGGCATTCCTCCGTTTTTTGCAGCATCCTGCAGACTTCAGAATTATATCATTTTCGTTCGTTTTTAAGCCGGAAGCCTGAATTTCAAGATATAAAGGTGTTATTTTCGTTTGACCTTCTTTGACTTTTATAGACAGCACCCTCCGTTATGCAAAAAATATAAAACAGGGGCGCGCTCCTTTAAATGAAACGCACCCCTGTGATCTTAAATGAGGTAAAGAGCTATTCGTCGGTATCTTTAGGGATATTCCTGTTCCGTATGAATGTCGGCGTCTCATAGGCGTCGTACGCGGAGCGGTTTACGAACACCGTAGGCTTTGCATTTTCAACGGGCGGCTGCGGCGCCTCTTTTTCATCGTCTTCGAGCAGCCAGGCGGGTGAGCATGACGAGCGGTCCGGCGCGGTCACTTCCGCCGCAGGACGTTCCGGGACTTTCCGCTCCGGCTCCTCTTCCGCAGGCGTAAAGAGCTGTTTGGTCTCTATCCTCCTGCTGACAGAGAGATCTTTCTTTTCCGGCGCCCTCGGGGCCTGAACTTCATGCGCCGCCGGCATCTCTTCAAAACCGGCCGCGATAACGGTGACCTGGACGTCGTTTTCTATCTCCGGGTCGCTGACGCAGCCCCATACGAAGTTTGAATCTTCGGCCACAACGCTTTCCACTATAGAAGCCGCTCTCTGCAGTTCGTAGAGCGGGAGCTCATTTTTAAAGGTTATGTTGAGCAGCACGCCTTTTGCCCCGCGCATCGAACATTCCATAAGCGGGCTTTCAAGCGCATTTTCCACAGCCTTGACGACGCAGTTCTCGCCGCTTGCCTCGCCGATGCCCATGACGCTGCGTCCGGCGTTTTTCATAATGCTTCTTAAGTCGGCAAAATCGACGTTTACAAAACCGGGGCGGGTAACGAGGTCGGTGACTCCCTGCACTGCCTGACGCAGTATCTCGTCGGCAAGAGAGAATGATTCCATTATAGATGTATCTTTGGAAGCGATGTCGAGAAGCCTGTCATTCGGCACGACGATAAGAGCGTCGACTTCAGGCATAAGCTTCGCTATGCCCTCTTCCGCGAAGCGGCGCCTGCGGCGGCCTTCGAAGGAGAACGGCTTGGTAACGACTGCGACTGTAAGGATCCCCATCTCCTTTGCCGCGTGCGCTATCACGGGGATCGCGCCGGTCCCGGTGCCTCCGCCCATTCCTGCGGCAAGATATACCATATCGGCTCCCTTGAGGGAGGCGCGTATCTCCTCTATCGACTCAGCTGCGGCACGGGCGCCGACTTCAGGAATTGCGCCGGCTCCGAGTCCCTTTGTGACCTTTTCGCCAAGGATGATCTTTTTGCCGCAGAGCGACATATCGAGGGCTCTGGCGTCTGTGTTGACGGCAAGCATGTCAACGCCTTCGATGCCGCGCGAGATGATATGGTTGAGCGCGTTTCCGCCGCCGCCCCCTACGGAAATGACTTTTACTGCTTTTTGAAATAACGCCGGAGCGTCTGGCAACGCAGCTTCCGAAGTTTTTTCAGAAGCTCCGAATCCGGAAGAAAAACCGGCTGTCCGGTCTTCCTGAAATTCTATCTTCTCTGCCGGAGCACCCAAAAGCCCCACCTCATTCCATGATATGTTGATGATATAATGTTCCTTATCTTATATATTATAGCATTGAGAGGGTCATTTATTAATGAGCTCCGGCGATGAACAGAAAAAATACGCGGCAGAAACTTTTCAGTTTTATCTCTTCTTCGCTCTTTCCGCGCTGCTTGCGTGGAAAGCCGCGTCTCCGATCATTTCGCCTATTCTCTGGGCGGCGCTTATCTCTTTTGTTTCCGCCCCGTTATTCAGGCATATAAACGGCACTTTGCTGAATAAAAGATTTCCCGGCATATCTTCATGCATCACGCTCGCCGCTTTCATCACGATATGTCTGGCTCCGGCGCTGTACGGCCTTTCGGGGCTCGGAGACGAGGCTGCCGGGCTCGGCGCCAGATTATCATCGCTTTTCACAGAGTTACAGAAGTATGCTTCCGGAGGAGAGATCACCCTGCCGGGATGGCTGCCTAAATATGTGTCGGACGGCATAACGTCGTTTCTCAATAATTCAGAATCTATAAAATCAGCAGCCGCGGCCGCCGCGCAGTGGGCGGCGAAATTTCTGAGCACCTTCTCGGCCAGACTGATCGGCGGCGGCTCCGGGCTCATCCTGGATATTATGATCGCCCTCATTCTTTCCTTCTTCTTTATAAGAGACGGGGGAAGCATCGTGTCGCATATAAAAGGCGTGATGCCGCTCACAGATGAGGAACGCGACTATTTCTTCAGCCGTACCGGCAGCTTCTTAAACTCCATCGTTTACGGGATAATCCTGACCGTTGCGGTCCAGGCCCTTGCCGGCGGTATCGGCTGGTGGTTCGTCGGCCTGAGCAATCCCGCGCTCTTCGGCATGCTGATGTTCTTTTTCGGAATGTTCCCGGTGGGCACTGCAGTCGTCTGGGTGCCGGGCTCCATATATCTTGCAATGACCGGTGATCTGAAAAACGCCGCGATCCTCTTTGCCTGGGGATGCCTGATCGTCGGAACGATAGACAATATGCTGCGCCCCGTTCTTATCCGGGCCGCGGGCGGCGGCTGTGAGATACCTACCGCGCTCATCACGATCGGGCTTTTCGGGGGCGTGCTTGCCTGGGGTTTCCTCGGGATATTCCTGGGGCCGCTCGTGCTTGCGCTTTTTTTGACGGTATGTGAGCTTTACCGCCGGCGCAGGGAAGAAAAAGATTGACGAAAAAATGACGGGGTCATATCTGTTCACCCAGGCGGCGACGGCTGCCGCTCTTGCGATGGATGCTTTTTCTGTTTCGATATGCATCGGGCTCAGCCATGAAAAACTGTCGCTGCGTGACGCTCTGACGCTGGGCGGCGCTTTCGGTCTCTTTCAGTTTTTTATGCCCCTTGCCGGGGGAAGCGCTGCTGCCGGCGCCGGTGCGCTGTTGGGCGGCTGCGCTCCCTGGGCCGCGGCGGCACTGATAGTGTGGATAGCCGTGAATATGATACGGGAGGCCGGCAGTGGGGGAGGGCATGACAAAAAGACTCTTATGACGGTCACTTTCAGGAGCGTCGTGATCCTTGCCTTCGCCACTTCTCTCGACGCGCTCGCCGCCGGCTTTTCCGTCAGGATAACAGGAGGCTCGGCTCTGCTGCTTGCCGTCTTAGCCGGGATAATAACCTTTTCTTTATCTTTCTTTGGCAGCATCGCCGGCAAAAGATTAGGCGCAGGTCTCGGCAACAAAGCCGAATATCTGGGCGGGGCGGCGCTTTTTGCCGTTGCGGCGCAGATAATTGCAAAAGCGGTCCTTTAGACAAAAGCCGGCTGACATGCTCTTTGCCTGTTCGGAGGCAGGAAGTTTTAGTCAATATTAATCAAATTAAAAGCACTCTTTTTAACACTAAAAACTGTAATAAATTCAAAACGTTTCACATATAAGGCAAAGGAGATGCAGCTATGATCTTAAAAAATCAGAATGAGGGCGTCAAAAGAGAGAAACTGGGGGGCAGCGGCAAAGGGAAAGCTCTTTCGTTCCCGGTAAACATCCCTGACATGGACGGGGCGTTCACAATGGTGACACGCCTGGAACTTGAGCCCGGTGCAAGCGTCGGTTTCCATGAGCACACCGATAACGAAGAAGTCTACTTCATTATGTCAGGCTGCGGCGTCTACACCGAGGGAAATGACAGTCTCCCCGTCAGCGCCGGGGATATCATGCTCTGCCGCAAAGGCTGCTCGCACGGAATTGAAAACAGCGGAAAAGAGGTACTGGTGATAGGAGCTGCGATAGCAAAGCGCTGACCGTCGCGTTTTCTGCGGCGTCATTCTCTGATCTCGGCAGTATCTACAGGCGGCTTCGGCAGCTGTTAAATGCCTGAACTCGCCCGCAGATACTCTGTTTCTCTTCTGCTTTACACTTTTTGCCGAAAGGAAGATGCGCGGTCATGGTCGTTCCGCTGCATTCAGGCCGCCTGATGAGCCTGCGCCGTATCTCAAAGTCAAAAATCCTTGCTGCCGGGCGTCTTTCTCCCATACCACAGCCTTTTTAAACCATAATTAAAAAGCTGAAAAGTACAACAGCGGAAATAAGGCTAATTTTTTAAAGTGACACAAAAATTGCGCCGAATCAGCCGCTGATTTATCCACATTTTGTGAATATATATTGTGTATGAGTGCAATTCTTACTATATCAGGAAAAAAAGAGAGAACTTTCCCGGCGGTGCGCATGTGGATAACATTTTCCGAGGGGCGGATTTTTCAGATAACCGCAATTTACAGATATAAAAAAAATTTTGTGATTTGCCCCTTTTATTTAATTATAAAAAGAGTGCGGCGGGCTTTGTCAAAAGCCCGCCGCACCATTCAGATCTCAGGGAAAACTTAAGTTCAATACTCCTGCCTTACGGCCTGAATATACCGGTCTCTACGCCTCTACTTCGATTCTTTTCGAGCTCTCCCAAAGGCCATGTATGTTGCAGTAGCTGACTGCGATCAGCGTGCCGGATTTTGCCGGGAAGATCTTCACGCAGCTGGCGGGTTCTGCCGCGATGAAGCCGGGATTGTCGAGGTTCATCGTGTCATTATGTGCCGAATAGCAGAATTTCGCCACGTCAACCACAAGGCCGTTGTCCGGTTTGAAGAAAAGCTGTATCCAGCCGATATAATGCAGCGGGGTATTGGGATGCTTTATCTCCGCTCCGACCATTACTTTGACGAGAGCTTCTTCGCCGGCTTTTATCTTATCCGGGGCTTCTATCGTCGGTACATGTTTCTCCGCTTTAAAGTCTCCGTCTTTTACAGTTTCTCCTATTTTCATTTTCTATTCCTCCCTTTTTTTGTTTTCTATATCTCATTTACGGTATT
>JAEEYY010000104.1 GCA_016288355.1 Synergistes sp. | reverse complement strand
ATTCAGGTCGGCCCTCGAGTTTTCGCACTTCAGCGAGAATTTGACGGAGACATCGCGATCCGCGTTGTTGAATATGCGCGCCGACGAAGAGAAGCGGTCGCCGTCAGCGGCAAAGCGCGGCAGTGACAGTTCCGTCACGATGTCGCCGCCTGCCTGCACCAGGCGCGCGCAGCTGCCTTCGGCTCCGGCGGTCGCAGCCACCGCCATCAGACGCACCGCACCGGAAAACTCCGGGACCTCAAGTTCCGCTTCACAGCGGCCGTCGCTGCCGCTGCGTGCTTTGACAGCCAGCGACAGCAGCCGGAATCTTCTTGCCTGTACGGGGCTTAAGCTTGACTTCATAAACGAATCCTCGCCTGCTCCGCCTCCGACAGTCCGAAGCGCCTCCGACACGCGGTCAGGGGTTATCAGACAGCCGTATACATCATATGTTTCGGTGGCAAGCTCGCGCCGCGAAGTAAAATATTCCCACGGCGCCGGGGTCGTGTAGCCGGTAAGCCCGAGGATCGTCTCGTCGACCGCCATCACGGTCACGTCAGCCTCGCGTCCGCGCCCTTCGGCGTCCCTGACATAAAGCGTTACGCTGTTTTTCCCGCGCCTGAGCTTCTCTCTCTCCGCTATCTCGACAGTAAGACGGCTCGGTGAATTATCCACCATAAGAGCCGCAGCTCCGGCAGCCCGCGCAGAGGCGCCGTCAGCCCTGGACGCGCGCACTATCTGGGCCGTTATCCATGCGTTGGGCTTCATATTTTCTGTGACCGGCACGGAGAACTCCGTTTCAAGGCCGCTGATCTGCCTGACAGCGCTCCACAGAATGCCCGTGGTTCCCGCGCTTATCGTAACGCAGCCGGCAAACGGGGATTTTACCTTGATCTTCGCGGTATCGCCGACTTTATATATCTTTTTGTCCGTCGTGATAAGAGCAACGTCAGGCAGCTGCACTTCGGCGCCGCCGCTCCCGTAGGCATGCAGCACCGCAGAGGCGCGGGATTTTCCGTCGGGCGTTTCAACGCGCAGCACATACTCTCCGGCTTCTTTTATGTTTACGGAAGCGGCGCCTGTACCGCCTGAAAGCTTAACTGTGCCGCTGCCCCTCGGGATAAGCTCCTTTACGGTGTTCCTAGCGCCGCGCCCGCCGCTCTCAAAGGTCACGCTCCGGCTGACGCGCCGGAAGAGCGCATAATTCAGTTCACCGGCGTCTGATGCAGTCCCGTCGGGCTTCACGGCCGCCGCGCGGAACGAAAGCTCCTGCTGCGGGGAAACTTCCCTGCGGACTTCGATCCCGGCAATGGCTTCCGAAGGATACCAGGGAATCGTAATGGTCTTATATGTCCACCTGCCGGCGTCGTCCATAACGCCGCAGCGCAGCGCAATGTCAAGCGCGGCGTGGGATACGCGGTCTGCTCCGTTTACTTTGAAGCCTGCGTGCCCTTCCGCGTCAAGCACGCCCGAGGATATGAAATCACTTTCGGAGACAAAATCAGTATCTTCGTCACGGAAGGAGAAGCCCTTCCAGTCTTTATGTGTGAACTGACGTTCCTGTGTGCTGAGTTCCGCTTCATAGTGCATCGCGGCAGCCGGAGTGCCGAAGGTATAGCGCCCGGAAAGGTCTATATCGCAGCTTTCGTCCGCCGTTATGCTCTTTTTATCGCTTTCGGCCTCGACGAACATGCGCGGAGCCGAAAAATCTTCCACGTAAAGATCCCTGAAGCCTACCGGCATCTTCCTGCCGGGCGCGACCACCGCCGCATACCAGCTTCCGGTAGGTGCTTCGGCGGTAAGCTCAAATTCCGCGAAGGCCGTTCCTTCTTTGGTAAGCATTACGCTCTTCGAGCCCCACTCCCTGGCGCCTGGGCCGTACAGCTTCACCGTGACCGGGAAGGGAGCCGGGGCTTTGCCGTCGGTTCCGCGCAGCACGGCCATCACCGGCACCGTATCTCCGGGACGGAAGATATCCCTCGGCGTATAACAGTATGCCGAATAACCTTTTTTCAGCCATTCGGCGCCGTTCGTGTCAAAATCGTCGCTGCCGCCGTATATCCCGTTGTCAAAGCGCAGATACGCGCAGTCCCCGCCGATGCTCGCGACCGCAATGGCGGGCAGGCTGCTTTCCTCGGGGCGGGTGACGGCGATCCTGGCGACGCCGTCGGCATTGCTCCTTCCGCGGCCCATGATCTGGTTTTCCCATGAAAGCAGAGAGACTTCCACTCCCTGAACAGGCTTGCCGCCGGAGACCGAAAGCACTCTGACCAAAGCCTCATTATCCGACAGCGTGACGGAAAGTCCGAGGTCGCTTACGTTTACGACACAGTTTGTCGAAAGGAAGTCTCTGCCGTCATTGCCGCAGGCGGTGATCAGAAAGACTCCCCGCTTTCCTCCAAGCAGCGGCGCGAGATCCAGAGCGCGGCGAACCGGAACATTCGGGCGCCCGTGCACGGAGTACTCTTTCTCGGCGACCAGGTGCGCAAGCCCGCGGGGCTCGGCATCATCATAGGCGCGCATCGCGTAGGCGATGTTATTGGGATAAAGCTCCCGCACGGTGACGCTGATCTTATCGATGTTAACGCTCTCGACAGGCAGCCGCAGCGAGCCGGAGGGCGATATCAGACGACCGTCGTCGGAAAAGCGCATCTGCGCCTCCATATTCGGGAAGATGAACGCGCGGCTCCAGTCATTTTCAAGAACGGTCTCGGGACGTCCGGCGCACGGCAGACCCTTTTTGACCTCGACAGTCACCCTGTCCTGCGGGGCAAAAGCCCCGGAAACGGCAAAACCGCCCGGAGCCGGCTCCACGGTAAAATCCTTCTTCGGGGAGATCGCGATGAAAGCCGACGCTTTGGCAAGGTCGACCGGAGCTGTGGTCTCGATCATGATCCTGCCGCCGTCCATATCGGAAAAAGCGCTGGAGTCGCGTATCTCAACGACAGGAGTGCATTTAAGCTTAACGCTGCAGGCTTTTGCAAGCCCCAGCGGCCCCGCCTCCGACGTGAAGCCCTCCGCTATGTTCAGCGTCACCTCTTCCTCCGAAACGCCTCTGAGCATCAGCAGTATCTTTTTGGCGTCATCACCCGGGCGTACAGTGGAAAATTCCACGCTGCGCCCCCCATCGCCTGTTATCCGGGCATAGCCTGCAAAGCGCGCCGCGTCGACCGGGAGCGAAAAAGCCGCTTCAAAGGTCACGCTCCTTTCGTCCGCGCTGAAGTCCACCTGTTTGGCGCCCAAAAATTCCAAAGGCGGAGTGTTGAAGGAGAATTCCTTAACGCCGGAAAGCGCGGTCCCTTTAAGGTCCTTCAGATCTTCCGCGGCGGAAGCGGCAAAGCGCGAAGCGGCGGGAAGCCCTCCAGACGGAGTCAGCACAAATGTATCCGGGGCGGTCCATCTGCCGAAGCCGCTTATCTCAGGCGAAAAGGCAAGCGGGTAATCGCCGGGCGCAAGAGGCGATCCTACAACGTCATCCGATACGACATTGCGGCTGAAGACGCACTTGACTTCCGCGCTGCGCGCAGCCTCGCCCTGCGGCGAAAATTCGCTTATCTTAAAGCCTCCGCCGCCGGACCCCAGTCCGGCAAAAATGACAGCAAGCAGCACCGCGGCGGCTGCGGCAAATCCTACCAGGGTTTTTTTATTCATAAGAAAGACCTCCATACATATTATCTGAAACTTTTCCTGTTCAGCATAATTATTCAGCAGAGCGCCAAATAATGCAAGCTCCGGCAAAACCGCGGGCAGCGTATATACCGGGCCGCTTTTCCCGACGGCAGTATGATATAATTTTTATATCTGTATTCATTATCACTCATTGCCAACGGCAGTCATGCGTTTTATGCAAATGTGTTTTCTGTAAGGGGAGATACAGCCGTTATCTGAAGGGGGCTGCATGCGCAGGGCAGAATTGATTTCATTTTGAAAGAATATGCGGAACACAAACGACGGAGGATCTCAGCTTATTTTGCTGTGTCATGGAAAGTGAGGAAAGGGATCGAGGATGAAAAGACACATCATAAAAACGGCCTTTGCGGCGCTGATATGCGCGCTTCTGCTGTCAAACGCAGCTGCGCTCTTCGCTGCCGATAATGTACAGATAAAGGAGAAAAAGGTCATCGACCTCCCTGAGAAATACACGGAACAGATAGTGAAGGAGCACGAAAAATTTATAAAGGCCTTCGCCAATTCGGAGATGGCCCACAGGTACTACTTCAAACAGATATATGACGCGGTGAACAGGGGCCAAAAGGAGCCGACAAAAGAATCGCTCAGGGCAATGGAATTCGAGCTCAAGCTGCTGGACAAGGAACTGAGCGCCTGCGCGAAAAGATACGCACAAAACATACGCTTGGCAAGGGCTGCGATGGAGGAAATGAACTACGAAGAGAAGACGCGCTTTGCCAAAGCGCTGAGCCTTATATTCGCTTCCCCGGCCTATGCGTTCGACTCATCTTCTCTTAACAGTATCGAAGCCGGGCTCAACAACATCGCCGGGGGAACCGCGAACATCGGCTACGACAACCTTGAAGATCACTACAGAGGCGAAGCGGCCAACGCAAAGATCGGTGAGATCGCGGCTTCCGGTGTATGTCTCGTTACGACCGCCGGGCTTACGATAGGGGGACTCGCGCTGGCAACGGTGGCAGCGCCTGCCGTGACCACCATCGGCGGAGGCGTAGCACTCTTCGTCGGCGTTACCGCCGGGCTCACAGGCGGAATGCTGGCAACAGGAGACGCGGCAATAGGCTTCATTGATTCGATAACCGAAGAGGAGCACGATACGAAACTCCTTAAACAATTCGCTATGGGCTTCAACATGCTCAGCATCACTTCCGGCGCGTCGGGCGCGGCTTCGGCAGTGGAACAGGTAAAGCTTGCAGTCGACTTGGCTGACAGTACGAAAGACGCCTGGATACCGCTTTTGAATGAAGCCGAGGATCCCAAAATGCCGGGGCGCGAAGGCGTGACAGCGGTCAAAAATGCCAACGACTCCGCGAGCGCAAACAGTTCAAGCGATGGCGGAGGCGGCGGCCACGGCCACTAATAAGCATCAAGAGATACCGCTTCTGAGATATATGCCTGTTATCAGGCCGGAAAAGCGGACTATTCCGGCCTGTTTACCATCATAAACATCCAGGCGGGGCTTTCGGTTTTTTAGTTTGCGCCGCCTGATGTACTGTGATACACTTGCAGCAGCGACCCAAACCCCGACTTTTTAAATATCTGGAAAACAAAGGAGAAGAAAAATGAACTGCTATCAGATAATGGCCGTAAGAATAACCGACCGCGGAAAAAGCGCGGTAGACGTTCAGAAGGTGCTTACAGAGTACGGATGCTACGTACTGACCAGGCTCGGGCTGCATGATCAGTCCGCCCCCGGCACCTGCTCCCCCGCAGGACTTCTGGTGCTCCAGCTCTGCAGCGACAGCGAAGCCTCACAGCAGCTGGAGAAGAAGCTCAACATGCTTGACGGCGTAAAGGCAAAACTCGTAGATCT
>JAEEYY010000103.1 GCA_016288355.1 Synergistes sp. | reverse complement strand
TTTTTTTGCATAACGCCGGAAATTCATCCTGCAGGATGCTTCTTGTCGCGCGTGAGTAAAAATGCGCAAATGCGCCGCGCGCTTCGGTCCTGTTCTTAAAAGCGGCCGCAATAAAAGCTTTTCCGTCAAAGCGCAGCGCCCCGTCTGCTATCCTGAGCGGACAGGGTTCCCCGCGCCAGAAAAACTCGTCTCCGTCCGTATAGCTGTGTTCTCTGCGCCCGCTTGTCTCGCGCCTTTTATCGAGCTTTTTTATGATGCGGCCGGCGTCCTTTTGAAGGACTGCCTCCAGCTCTCTGCGGGACGTGTGCAGCGGTGCGGCGATAAAATATCCGCCGCTGTCGATGCCTGCGGCGATGTATTTTCTTCTTGCGCTTCTTTTTATTTCGAAGCTTATGCCGTTTATCACGATGCAACTCTCTTTCATAGAGATATTATAACAGAGTTTATAATAGTTATACCTGAGGCTGTCAGATTCATGACTGGCGGAAAGTTTTTTGCAAGAGGAAGATAGGAATGGCATCTGAAAGATACGGCGCCCGCGCCCGTACAGAAGGCATAAAGAGCAAAAGCCCTGCGGCTGATAAAAGCACTGCGCCAAAGCGCGGCGCCTTCCTGCCTGTATCGCGGAAGGACATGGCAGCGCGCGGCTGGGACGAGCTCGATATTCTGGTGATAACCGGGGACGCCTATGTGGATCATCCGAGCTTCGGGCATGCGATAATAGCGCGCTGGCTGGAAGCCCACGGCTTTCGCACAGGCGTGATCTCACAGCCCGACTGGCGCGGCAGGGACGATTTCCTGAAAATGGGGCGTCCCCGTTTATGCGTAATGCTTTCCGCCGGCAATCTTGACTCGATGCTGAACCATTACACGGCCGGCGGAAAGAAAAGGCACACGGACAGCTATTCGCCCGGCGGGCAGGCCGGACTGCGCCCCGACAGGGCTACTATAGTTTATTCCAACAGGGTGCGGGAACTGTGGGGAGACATTCCCCTTGTGATAGGCGGCATTGAGGCAAGCCTAAGGCGCATGGCGCACTACGACTGCTGGAGCGACAGCGTGCGGCGCTCCATCCTTGCCGACAGCCGCGCGGATCTGCTGGTGTACGGGATGGGGGAGCTTGCGTCGCTTGAGATAGCAAGGCGTCTTGCGGACGGAGAGAGCATTCACGCGCTGCGCGATATTGCGGGCACCTGCTGGAAAGCGCACGGCGCGGACGCGGCAAAGGATGCGGTGCTGCTTCCGTCATTTGAAGAGGTCTCTTCCGATAAGAGAAAGTTTGCCGCCGCTTTCAGGCTCGCTTATGACGAGAATGACGCGCTGCGCGGAAAAAGGGTGATCCAGGATCAGGGAGCGTGGTTCGTCGTGCAGAACCGTCCTATGAGGCCGCTTACAACGGATGAGATGGATCGCGTTTACGCTCTGCCCTATGCGCGCGCGTGGCACCCCGATTACGACGCAAAGGGCGGAGTCCCCGCCATCGAAGAGGTCAGATTCAGCATAACGACACACCGCGGCTGCTACGGCGAGTGCGGCTTCTGCGCGATATCATCGCATCAGGGGCGCATAATCCAGCGCAGGAGCGACGAATCGATAATAGAGGAAGCAAAGCTCCTGACGCGCCTGCCGGGCTTCAAGGGCTATATACATGACGTGGGAGGTCCCACCGCCAACTTCACTGCGCCGCAGTGCGAAGCCTCCGTAAAGCGAGGCGCCTGTCGCGGACGTTCCTGTCTTTACCCGAAGCCCTGCGCAAAACTGCGCGCTACACATGAGGACTATATAGCGCTGCTCAGAAAGCTGCGCGCCCTGCCGAAGGTCAAAAAGGTATTCATACGCTCAGGTCTGCGCTACGACTATATACTGGCGGACAAAAAGGGCGGATTTCTTGAGGAGCTCTGCCGCTGGCACATAAGCGGCCAGCTTAAGATAGCGCCGGAGCATATAAGCCCGAAAGTGCTGCGCTATATGCGCAAGCCTGGGCGTGCCGTCACCGAGGAATTCCTTAAAAAGTATGCTGAGATGAATAAAAAGCTCGGCCTCAAACAGTTTATCGTGCCTTATTTTATCTCGGCGCACCCCGGTTCCGGGCTTAAGGAAGCAATAGAGCTTGCCGAGTTTATACGCGACAGCGGCCTGCATCCGGAACAGGTGCAGGATTTCACGCCGACTCCCGGCTCTCTTTCCACCTGTATCTACTACACTGGGCTCGACCCTGAGACGATGGAGGAAGTATATGTCCCGAAGAGCGCTGAAGAGCGCAAGATGCAGCGTGCGCTGCTTCAGTTCTGGATGCCGCAGAACCGTGAGTATGTAAAAAAAGCGCTGATAAAAGCGGGGCGCAGGGACCTTATCGGAAACGGCCCAAAGGCGCTGGTGCGCTGAACATCCCTCACGGCGGCATTAAAAAAGCTGCGCCGGACCAAAAGTGCAGGTCGGCGCAGCTTGGAGCGCATTTTTACCGATTCTTATGATTCCTTAAGAGAAACATTATTCAGCTTTTCGTAATAGAGCCCGAGCGAGCCGTGGTCGAGCCCCTCGTGTCCTTCGTTGGCAAGAGCTATCATCATCTCCAGCACCTGAGCCGAAAGCGGGGCGGAGCTGCCTACAGAGCGGCTGGTCTCCAGTACGTTCCACAGGTCCTTGATATGCAGGTTGATTCTGAAGCCGGGGGCATAGCGTCCCTCAAACATGCGCGGCGCTTTGTCTTCCAGGCACTGGCTGCCGGCAAGTCCCTTCCTGATCGCCTCAAATACCCTGCGTGGATCGACTCCGGCCTTCTTCGCGAGGGCCATGCCTTCTGCTACCGCGGAGATATTGATGCCGACGATCAGCTGGTTCACGAGCTTCGTGATCTGTCCGGCGCCCAGTTCTCCGACAAGCGTGACCGTGGCGCCCATCTTTTCAAGAATGGGCTTTGCCTCTTCAAAGGCATGCTCATCGCCGCCCGCCATTATCGCAAGAGTTCCTTTTTCGGCTTTTTCCTGCCCGCCGCTCACGGGGGCGTCTATCATCGTAACTCCCAGTTTCGCAAGCTCGGCTCCGAGCTCTCTGCTTGCGATGGGGGAGATCGAGCTCATATCTATCACGACCTGCCCGCTCCTGCAGCCTTCGGCGATTCCGTTTTTGCCGGAAACGACTTCTTTTACATGCGGGGAATTCGGCAGCATGGTAATGATATATTTATCCGCGGCTTTTGCTGCCTCGGCTGAGCTTGCGGCTGCTTTTGCCCCGCACTCGCAGACTTCTTTTACCGCTGCTTCGCTGATGTCATAGACAACCAGCGGATAACCGGCCTTTAACAGGTTTTTCGCCATCGGCTTGCCCATTATCCCAAGACCTATGAATCCTATAGTTTGCATGCTGATTCCTCCCTGATTTTAACTTATATTTAATAGCCTTTTTGCCTGTCTACGACGTTTTCCATCGGCTGACCGGCGAGCATTTTTGTTAAGTTGCTGAAAACTATATCAAAGGTCCTGGGGATATAGTTTTCTTCATCGTCGCAGCCCATATGGGGAGATATCATAAGGTTTGGCGTCTTCCAGAGCGGAGAGTCAGCAGGCAGCGGCTCGGTCTCGAAGACGTCAAGGACGGCGCCGGAAAGATGTCCGTTTTCCAAATTCTTTATAAGGGATGCAGTGTCTGTTATCTTTCCCCTGCTGATATTGAAGAAGCCGGCCCCCTCTTTCATTGCGGCAAATTCCTTTTCTCCGATGGACTTTTCGGTGTCTTTCGTCATCGGAAGCGTGACCGCGACGTAATCCGACGCGGACAGCACCTCATGCAGCGCGGAGGGCGGACAGATTCTGTCGAAATTCTCTCGCGGGGTAAGATCTATGTCTATGCCGGTGACGGAAAGCCCGAGGGTCTTTGCGGCGCGTGCCACAGCGGAGCCCTGCTTTCCGGCGCCGAGCACCGCGATGCTCGATCCTTTGATAACGGTGACAAAGTGCCCGTCCCAGAGGCTCTTTCTCTGCGCCGTCGCAAGGCGCGGCATATGGTTTGCGAGCATAAGCATGGCCATCATCGCGTATTCGTAGGTCTTAGGCGCGTGCGCGCCCTTGTTGTTCGTCAGGATAACATTATCGGGAAGCCAGCTGAGCGGGTTGAGATGCTCGACCCCGGCTCCTATGATATGTATCCATTTCAGGTGCGGGGCAAGGCTTTCGTTGATATCGGCAAGAGGGAACATATAGCCGATCAGGATATCCGCGTCTTTTATGCCCTCCCTGAAGATGACGTGATCCGCATCGTTCCAGCTCGGGTCGTTCTCGAAGCTCGTGCTGGTCCTGACTATATATGTGTTCACCCTGTTTTTAAATTCGGGGAAGCGCTCAAGAGCCGCGTCGATGCGTTCACGCGTCATGCGGAAGACCTTCAGACTGTCTTCCGCGGTAAGGAACATGATATTGATCTTGTCAGGATCCCTCATCCCGCTGCTCCTAAAATTCCCTGGCCGTATCGACTACGTTCTCAAGCGGGAGGCCTTTTACGTAATTCCGGATATTCCTCATCAGTATATCGAGGCTTCTGGGCATATAGTTGACGGGGTCGTCCGAAGAGACGTGCGGCGTGAAGAGCAGGTTCGGCGTATACCACAGCGGCGATTCCTGCTCAAGCGGTTCGTTGTCAAAGACGTCTGTTATCGCTCCGGCAAGTTCTCCTGCGCGGAGCCTGCGGTCGAGCGCTTCTGCGTCCCACAGCTGGCCGCGCGCGACGTTTAATACCGACGCGGTGGGCGGCAGCCACCCGAACTGTTCATCACCTATGATCCTGTAGGTCTCTTTGGTTAGAGGCGCGCATATAGCCAGAAAATCAGCATTGGCAAAAACTTCGCGCATCCTTTCTTTTGTGACGACTTCGTCACAGTATGGATGCTGTTTTACGCAAATGTCTATGCCTATTACCTTCATCCCCATATTTTTAGCCTGTTTTGCCATCTCGCCGCCCTGGCAGCCGAGGCCTAAAACGACCAGCGTTTTTCCTTTGATAACGCTTGTGAAGACCCTGTCCCATTTCCCCTTGCGCTGCGCGGTGTAGAGGCGGGGCAGACGGGCGTTCAGCATCCCGAGGTACATCGCAAAAGATTCACCGGATTTCGGCTGGTGTACGCCCCTGCTGTTGGTCAGCTGTATCCCTTCCGGTACCCAGTCGAACGGCGTTATATGCTCGACACCGGAGCTGTTGAAATGTATCCATTTCAGGCGCGGGGCGTATCCTCTGATATTTTCCGTCGGGAATGTATAGCCCATCAGGACGTCGGTCGTCTTCATCCTGCCGTAGAAATCCTGCAGGTCGGCTTCGGTCCAGCGGTCATAGTCATATTCGCTGCTTCCCATCGTGATCTCGTACGCGTCCTCTATATCCTTGTTGCGCGCCACCGCGTCCGCCACCTGCTGCTCAGTCGCCTGATAGACGTATGCTGAGTGCCTGTTGTTCATTATATGTACATGGAGTTTTTCTTTCATCTCATTATCCTCCGTCTAAAATTCCCTGGAAGTGTCTACGATATTTTTCAGCGGGCGTCCCGCGATCTCATTGCGCAGATTTTCGATCGTCAGATCCAGAGTGAGCGGAATATAGTTTATAAGGTCGTCGGAGGATACATGCGGCGTGATGATAAGGTTCGGCGTGGTCCAAAGCGGTGAATCCTCCGGCAGCGGCTCGGTCTCGAATACGTCAAGGACAGCGCCCGACAGCTCTCCGGCGCACAGTTTGTCGTGCAGAGCCTTCTCGTCGAGCAGCGGGCCTCTTGAGACGTTCATTATGCCGGCTCTGGCGGGAAGCCAGCCCATCTGTTCCCTGCCGATGATGCCGCGCGTTTCATTTGTGAGGGGCGCTGTTATGGCCAGGAAGTCGGCGTCAGCAAAGACCTCTTTCATCTTGTCCATGCCGACTACGCGGTCGCAGCAGGGGTGATCCTTGCGGTATGGGTCTACACCGATAACGTGCAGTCCCATCTCTTTTGCCCGGCGTGCCACCTCTCCGCCCTGATGTCCGACTCCGAATACGACCAGTGTCTTGCCCTTTATTATCGTTGTGAAGACTCTGTCCCACTTATGGTTTCTCTGTCCTGTGAGCATCCTCGGCATCGCCGCGTTCAGCATGCGCAGGAACATCGCGAATGATTCTCCCGACTTCGGCAGATGCACGCCTCTGTTGTTGATAAGCGTTACTCCTTCAGGCACCCAGTCAAAAGGAGCGATATGCTCGACGCCCGAGCTTATAAAGTGTATCCATCTGAGATCGGGCGCGTATTTTGCTATATCCGCGGTGGGGAAGCTGTAGCCTACCATTATGTCTGCGGTCTTCATGTAGCCGTAGTATTCGTCAAAATCTTCTTTCGTCCATCTCTCTATCTCATCATACGCGCTGCTTCCGATGGTGATATCAAGCTGATCCGCTATATCAGCATTGCGCGCGAGCAGAGCTTCGACATGTTTTTCAGTTGCTATGAAGACCTCTGCGGAGCTGCGGCTGTTTTCGATATGGATATGAGTCTTTTTGCCTTTCATTTTTACCTGTAGCCTCCCTGTCAGCCGCTTTTAGTTAGTGCCCTTTACGGCTCTGTATATTTTTTTCAGCAGCGGGTATACCCAGATAAATATCGCTATGAACGCAAGAGTACCTGCGATCGGACGGTTGAAGAAGTCCACGAAATGGCCGTTCGATTTGATCATCGATATTATGAAATTCTTCTCCAGAAGGTTGCCGAGGACTATTGCCAAAAGCATCGGCGATATCGGGAAGTCGTTCTCCTCCATTATATAGCCGAGCAGTCCGAAGAAGAGCATATAGGCAACGCCGAAAAGGCTGTTGTTGATCGAGAACGCGCCTACTATGCAGAAGATAAGTATTACCGGAAGCATAACGAACGGCGGTATCCTGAGTATGTGCCTGAACCCTTTTATCGAGAAGTATCCGAGTATCAGCATCAGTACGTTTGCCACGGCAAAGCACATGAAGACGCTGTATATGACCTCAGGGTGATGCAGGAATGCCGTAGGCCCCGGTTTCAGGTCCTTTATATACAGTATCCCTATGACCATAGCGGAGGTAACGTCGCCGGGTATGCCGAATACGAATGCCGGTATCCAGGCGGACGCAAGCGCCGAGTTGTTGGCCGAGGTGCTTTCTATGATGCCTTCCATATGGCCCGTCCCGAATTTTTCGGGGGTCTTTGAGCATTTCTTGCTTATCGCGTATGCGAGCCAGGCGGCGATATCAGCCCCGGCCCCGGGGAGAGCGCCTACCACAATGCCTATAAGGTTCCCCCTCAGGAAGTTCGGAATATGCTCTTTCCATAATTTGAAAACGCCCTTGTATATAAATCCTATCTTGCCGCTGTATGCCGTTGCCGGCGGGGTAGTGGAGCTTACGCGGCGCATTATTTCCGATATTGCAAAAAGACCGATCAGCACGGGGATGACGTGTATTCCGGCCAGCAGCTCAGTGCTGCCGAAAGTAAATCTTGCCTGCCCGGTGATGGTGTCAAATCCGATCGTCGTAATAAAAAGCCCCAGGAACATCGAGGCTATGCCCTTTACTCTGTCGCGCGACGTCATGAACGTGGCGCATGTGAGCCCGAGGCAGGAAAGCCAGAAATACTCGTATGTGCTGAATTTAAGCGCAAATTCCGCAAGCAGCGGAGCTGCGATCATAAGAGAGAGCAGCCCGAGCAGCCCGCCGACGGCGGAGAAGAAGCAGTTGGCGCCAAGAACCAGCTCGGCTTTGCCCTGCTGCGTCAGTTTATACGAGTCATCCGTATAGGCGCCTGACGCGGGGGTACCCGGTATACGCAGCAGCGTTCCGGGGATGTCTCCGGCAAAGACCGCCATGCCGTCGCAGGCTATTATCGCAGCCAGTGCCGGCACCGGGTCAAGGAATATCGCGATGGGCATTATCAGCGATACCGCCATTACCGCGGTAAGACCCGGTATCGCTCCTATCACTATACCGTATGCCGACGAGGCCAGCATGATAAGCAGGACCTGCGGCTGGAAGACCATATGCGCTGCCTGAATGATAGTATCCAACATCTCAGCTCTTCCTCCCGTCCTGTCCTAAAACCCTAAAAAACCTGCGGGGAGCGGCACAAGCATGATCTTCGAGAAAAAGACGTAGGCGAATACCGCGCATATAGTGGTTATCACCAGCGAGGAGATAAATTTTCTCCTCAGCCACCAAATGGTAAATGTTGTGATTATTATGACCGTGGGAACAAAACCAAGATGATCGGAAACAAGCATGTAAAAGACGATGCTTAGCGGGATGAGGCAGATATTTGCCACAAGTCTCGGCGACTTAGTCCATTCGCCCAACACCAGCAGCTTGTCTTTGAAGCGTATTCCTCTTGCCAGCAGTATTATGCCGCAGCCCAGGAGGAATACCGCCGTGAAGGCGGGAAAGAATCCGCTTCCGTATTTGTATCCCGGCAAGGATGGGAGGGACCTCGAATATATCAACACAAAAACTGAGAAACAAATTAATATCGCTCCAAATATTTTATCGCTGATCTTCATCTAAGTCCCTTCCCTTTCCTAAAGCCGGTTATTTACGGTTGATTACAGTCTTTAAATCTTTAGTTCTTTAGTTTTTAACTATTTTGCAAGTCCTACGGATTTCATGACCTTGCCGTAGTTTTCGTCCATCTGTGCCAGGAAAGCTTTGAATTCATCCGGACCGAGGTAAGAGGGCTGCTTGCCGGCTTTGATCATTGTCTCCTGGAATTCCTTTGTCTCCCATACCTTTTTGACGGCGTCAGCAAGGTTCTGCTTCATCTCGGGCGAGATCGCTCCGGGGGCCGCTATGCCGCTCCATGAATTCAGGAGCCAGTCGGAACCTGTGGCTTCTTTGAGTGTGGGGACGTCCGGCCAGATCTTTATGCGCTCTTTGGTGATCGTGCAGAGCGGACGTACCTTTTTGGCGTCGATCAGCGAAGCGGCTTCGTTGGGCGTGCAGACTACGAAGTCAAGACCGCCGGCTGCAAGATCCTGGAGGGAGGGCGCAGCGCCTTCGTTCGGGACCCATATTACGTCGGTGACCTTCAGGCCTTCAGCCTGGAGCATACCGGCTTCGCAGAGGTGCCAGATACCGCCGTGCGAGGCGCCGGACGCCTTGAGTCTGCCGGGAAGCAGTTTGATCGCGGCGATCAGTTCCTTCATGTCTTTGTAGGGAGCATCCTGCCTGACGAATACGGCTCCGCCTACCGAAACGATCATTGCGAGCGGCGTGAGGTCTTTGTAAGTCAGATCCGTAAGGCCGGCCCAGTGCATCGTGGTAAGTTCGTCTTCGATATCTCCGAGCGTGTAGCCGTCAGCTTCGCCCTTGGCGATGGCTGTGTGTCCTACAACGCCCTGTCCGCCGGTGCGGTTGATGCAGTTGACCCGTACGCCGAGCACGTCAGCCATTATTCTGCCGACGAGCCTTGCGTTGAAGTCGGTGCCGCCGCCGGTCGCGAACGGGATGAGCATTGTGAACGGCTTATCCTTCGGCCATGCGGCTTCGGCGGATGTGCTTCCCAGAGCGCAGGCGCACATCATAGCTACTAACAAAACAAGAACCAGTTTCTTCATATACATTCCTCCTTTATATTATGAGAAGAGCCCTTCTCATTTACACAACGAAAAGTTTATGAATTTGACCTCAGGTGGTGGGCGATATGCTTCTCCGAGTAACCGCCCGCTCTGCGCGGGTCCCGGTCCTTTATCGCGTTCAGGATATTCCTGTGTTCCTCTATGGTCTTTTCAAGCAGCCCGAGATCTTCCTTGTAGCGCTGCCACATATGCACGTCGGCCCTTTCCATAAGGCCTTTGACTATTCCCATCAAAACTTCATTGTTTGTTGCTTCCGCGATGCTTAAATGAAAAGCCGCGTCTATATCAAGGAACAGTTTTACGTCGTTCTCTTTTAGAGCTTTTTCCGAGGCTGCTATCAGTTCCTCCATCTTCTCTATCTGTTCCGGCTCGGCCCTGCGCACGGCCATCACGGCTACCGAAGGTTCCAGAACCATCCGTGCCTCAAGCGCCTCGAAAGAGCCGTTCACATTTTCCGTATCCTCAAGGAACTTCTCAAGTACGCCCTTGTGCCTGAACTGGCCGAAGAGGGCGTCCTCCGTGACATAAGTGCCTTCGCCCGGAGAACGGACTATGAGTTCCATCAGCTCGAGGGCCGAAAGCGCTTCCCTTACGGACGTCCTGCCGATATCGCTCTGCTTTACTATTTCCAGTTCATTGGGGAGCTTGTCTCCGGGTTTTAAT
>JAEEYY010000102.1 GCA_016288355.1 Synergistes sp. | reverse complement strand
CTTTACAAAAAGATAATCAAGATACGTCCCGAACGCAAAGACGTGCTCTTCAACATGGCCATCTGCTGTGAAGAAAACGGCGACGCAGGAAGCGCGATAAAATACTGCGAAGAACATCTTAAGACCGCAAAGAACGACTCGCGTGCGATGATCCGCCTTGCGTGGCTCTACATGAAGAGCGAAAGCTACGAAAAGGCACTGCGCTGGTTCCGTGAAGCCGTGAAGCACAACAAAAAGAACGAAGAGCTGTGGCACATGACGGCGGAAGCGGCTAAAAAGGCCGGCGACGTGAAGACGGCGGCCGAAGCCCTGCTGCAGAGGGCCAAACTCTGCGCCGGCGACATTGAAAAGATGCTTTTCTGCGGCAAGGAACTGCTGACGCTGGGCAATTACAAAGGCGCAGCAGACGTATTTGCCGCAGCTGCGGCAAGTTCCGCCCCGGACGACAGCCGCGCGCTGCACGGGGTAAAAGCTGCCAGAGCTATGCTGGGCCTTCCCACAGAAGAAAAGTACATCATACGTCCCGGCAGGTCGCTAGGTCTTATAAGGATAGGCGCGGCAAAGACCGAGGTCCGGGAGGCGATGAACTGGGCTCCGGTCGATGAAAAAATATTCGATACGGTAGGCGGAAGCTCGATAATGTCGCAGCAGCCCGTGGAGATATGGGTCTGCGGCAAGGGTGACTTATCGCGCGAGATTCGCATAATATTCATCGACGACAAAGTATGTGAGATAGAAACGGCCTCTCCCGTCTATAAGACCGAAGACGGGCTCGGCCTTTCAAACTTCCTGCTTCCGAAGAACGCCGGGAAGATAAAATGGAGGCGCACCGCCGAAAACGGAGTGCTTGTCTCCGCCGTGAAGGGCGGCGGGCTGACGTTCTATGCTTCAGGCCTGAAAAACGACGGCACTGAGGCGGAGCACAGCCTGCTGCGCGTCCACAAAGGCGAAACCAGCATAGACAATATAAACGGTTTCCCGCTGCTTCGCTTCGGCAGCTGAAAACTCAGGTGATCCGACACGCCGTATGCGGCGCATGGCACAGAAGCGCCCGCTTATCCCGCCGATGACCGCCCCAGGTCCTGAACCGGCAAATATCTGCCGCGCCAGCTGCCCGATATAAAACAGCGCGCTAAAACAGCTGAATCACTCAGCTAACGTTTTTCCAGTTTTTCAAGCACCTTTTTCGCAGCCTGAGTCCTGCCCAGTCCGCCGAATGTGCAGCGGAGCTCAGCCGGCAGCTTCTGACCCGCGTCATAAAGAGCCGCTATAGTCTCGTCAAGAGGTATCACCTTGTCAAAGCCGGCAAGGGCCATGTTCGCACAGGATACCGCGTTTGCCGCCCCCATTACGTTTTTGCCGAGGCACGGCACCTCCACGCGGTTTGCCACGGGATCGCACGCAAGGCCCGTGATGTTCTGAAGCGCCATCGAAGCCGCGTCGGCGCACATTTCCGCGCTGCCGCCCATCATCTGAACGAGCCCTGCCGCAGCCATCCCGGAGCCTGCGCCGCACTCGACCTGGCAGCCGGCGACTTCCGCGGCAAAGGTAGCGCTTTCAGCAATGAATACACCGACCAGGCCCGCCGCAAGCATTGCCTTTGTTATCTCTTCCCGCTTAAGGCCCAGCGCGCGTCCGGCTCCTATCAGCGTCCCGGGCAGACATCCGCATGAGCCGGCGGTAGGCGCCGCCACTATGACCCCCATAGCGCTTTTTGTTTCCATTATTGCCGTCACGGACTTTATCACCGAATTGAGCAGCCCGCAGGGTATCAGCCCGCCGCGTTTTTCAGCGTCTTCTATCATGCAGGCCTGAGGCCCGAGGATCCTGTCGCTGTATTCGGTGCCGGCAAGCCCTTCATCCAGGGCCTTTTCCATTATTCCGACGATGCCGCTCATCATGTCAAATACTTCACGCGCGGAAACGCCGCCGCGGCAGGCCTCGTATTCCGCTGCAAGCTCCCACATCTGAAGCTTTCCGCCCGCGTTATAAGCGCTCATGCCGGCAGCCGAAGAGAAGGGCACGGAGCAGCCTCTGCGGGAAAGAGTCGGCAGAACAGGCGAGGCGGACACCGTCTCAACGCTCCCGCACTTTTCGGCAGCCGCGAAAAGCGCCTCTTTATCAGGAGCTTTTGAATATTTAAGCGAAAGGAGCGCGCCTTCCCCGCCTTCTTCGACGGCCGCAAAGTCCGGCGCAGGGTCTCTTACCGCACAGAGCGCGGCCATTTTTTCCGCGTCGGATACGCTGCGGAATTTTATCAGCAGTTCATGGAAGTCGCCGCGTATCGAAACGGGGAAGGAATCGAAGCTCTGCATCTCTATCATGCCGCCGCCTGTGGATATGCCCTCCCAGCAGTGATGATCCCCTTTTCTGCCCCATACTTCTATCCTGTAGTTGTTGGGATGCACAGCGCCGTAATCAAGCACGCGGAATTCGACGCCGACGCCGGCTGCCGATGCCATCTCCCAATAGTTCGCTACGCCGTCGTCCGTGAGCTTTTTGCCTAAAAGACCGCATATGAAGCCCATGTCGCTGCCATGGCCGTCATGCGTCGCGGCAAGAGAGCCGTTTACGTCATAATCGCATACGACTCGAAGAGGCTCCCATAAGACGGACTCCCGCACTATCTCTCCCATCCTGGCCGCGGCCGCCGTGTGTGAGCTGGAGGGCCCGCGCATCACCGGGCCGATGACGTCATTGAAAATGCTTGCGGGCATTTTCTGCATTTTCGGCGGCTCCCGCTATATTTTCCTGCCGCAGCCCAGAGCTGCGGCCTTTTCGTATACCTTGTGCGCTATCACTATATCGAGCGTGGCAAAGCCCACTGTCTTCATAAGCGTTATCTCGGCCGGGTCCTTACGTCCGCAGCAGCGCCCCAGAAGCAGATCCCCGAGCTCGCCGTTTATCCTCTCTTCGGAAAAACGCCCCTCGGATATAGGGATAAGGAAATCTCCGGCTTCGCTCATCACCGCCTCGCGGTTGTCTATAAATATCCTGTCCGCATGCGTCACGATATACTCGTCAAGCTCCCTTTTATCAGGCGTAAAGACGCCTACCGCGTTGATGTGGGCGCCCTTCTTTACTTTCCGTCCGTCGAAGGTCGGCAGCGCGCTCGTAGTGACCGTTGTGATGACGTCGGCGTTATCTATCGCTTCATCAGACGACGCGGCGGCTTTTACCGCGACGCCGAATTTTTCCGCAAGAGGGGCGCTGCGTTCCATAAAAGCGTCAAGCCGGCTCCTCTCCTTGTCGAAAACGCGGACTTCCTTGAGGCTGCGGACCGTAAGCATTGCTTCCAGCTGAGTGAACGCCTGCCCTCCGGTGCCGAAGAGCGCGCCGGTCTCCGCGTTTTCGTTTGAAAGCAGCTCCGTAGCAAGCCCGGACACCGCGCCGGTACGCATACGCGTAAGCTCTGTGCCGTCAAGAACGGCGCAGAGTTCGCCCGTATCGGCGTCGCAAAGAAGCACGGTGGCCGGCACCGCGGGAAGCCCCTTTGCCGCATTCTGAGGATAGGTGGATACTATCTTGATGCCGACTCTCGGAAATTTTGACACATAGCCCGGCATAAGCGACGTTATGCCGCGCCCCTCAACGTTAAAATTCGTTCTTACAGGCGCGTCCGCAAACCCCTGCGACTGCAGGATGAAAGCTTCCCGGTCCGATTCGATCGCGTCTCTCATCGTGAATATCTTACGTATATCCGCCTCGTCGATATAAAGCATCTTATTACCCTCTCTTTCTCATGACATGAATTAAAAACTGTGCTGTGTGGAATATGCCGTTTCGGGTATATAATAACACTTCAGCCGCCCCGCGTCTTGCGGGGGGAATGCATATCCGCCGCGGCAGCCGGAAGCGCGCATCATTTACCGGCATACAGGACAGGGGACATATGAACAGTATGGAAAGAAATCTGACGGAAGGCAGCGTCTTCAAAAATATAGTAAGCTTCTCGATACCGTATCTGCTTTCTTATTTCCTGCAGACCCTTTACGGCATGGCTGATCTCTTCGTGATCGGACAGTTCAACGGAGTGGAGAGCACCACCGCTGTCTCTATAGGCAGCCAGATTATGCACATGCTTACAGTAATGCTGGTTGGGCTCGCTATGGGCTCTACAGTCATAATAGGGCGCTCCGTGGGAGCCGGGGACCGAAAACAGGCGGCGCATGAAGCCGGCAGCACCGTCACGATGTTTATGGCGCTTTCTTTTGTGCTCGCAGTTCTGCTTTACGCTCTCACAGGCAATATAGTTTCGCTTGTCTCCACGCCCGCTGATGCGGTCCCGTCCACACTCTCATATCTTAAGATCTGTTTTTTAGGCATACCGGCCATTACCGCATACAACATAATAAGCTCGATACTGCGCGCCAAAGGGGACTCCAAAAGCCCGATGTACTTCGTGGCGGTGGCCTGCGCCGCCAATATCGCGCTGGATTATCTCTTTATAGGCGGCATGCATATGGGCGCCGCGGGCGCAGCGCTTGGCACAACGCTGGCGCAGACTTTCAGCGTTGTCGTATCGCTTGCCGTTCTGAAAAGGATGGAAAACGGACTCGGCGTCGTTCGGTCCGATCTCATTCCGCGCAAAGATATAATAGGCAGGATACTCCGTATCGGCGTTCCGGTCGCGCTTCAGGACGGCTTTATACAGATAGCCTTTATCGTCATCACCGTTATCGCGAACCTGCGCGGCCTTAACGACGCGGCCGCGGTAGGCATCGTGGAAAAGATGATATGCATAATCTTCCTCGTGCCCTCATCCATGCTCTCTGCCGTTTCCGTGATCTCCTCGCAGAATATCGGAGCCGGGAAACCGGAGCGGGCAAAGCAGACGCTGCTGCATACGATACTTATCGTCATATCCTACGGGACCGTGGTCGCCGTGATCATGCAGGCAGCAGCGGAACCCGCGGTCGGGCTCTTCACCGGAAATGCCGACGTTATCCGGCTCGGCGGCGAGTATCTGCGCAGCTATATCTGGGACAGCATATTCGCCGGGGTACACTTCTGCTTCAGCGGCTATTTCTGCGCCTGCGGGCTGTCTGTGATCTCATTCCTGCACAACATTATATCGATGGTCTGTGCGCGCGTCCCG
>JAEEYY010000101.1 GCA_016288355.1 Synergistes sp. | reverse complement strand
TGCGGCGGCTGAAGCGCTCGCCAGGGGCGGCATCGGCGCGATTGACCTGATCGACCGGGATACAGTAGAGGCGAGCAATATCAACAGACAGACAGTCGCCTTTACAGACACTGTCGGGCGGTACAAGACGGATATTATGAAGGAGAGAATAGCCCGTATCAATCCGGACTGCTGTGTGCGGACCTATGAGCTGTTTTATCTGCCGGAGACTGCCGGCAGGATTGATCTGTCCGACTATGATTATATCGTCGACGCTGTTGATACCGTGACAGCCAAGATTGAGCTGATCATGCGTGCCCGTCAGGCCGGAACCCCCGTGATCAGCAGTATGGGCGCGGGCAACCGCCTGGATCCCTCGGCATTTTCTGTCTGCGATATCTATGAGACTTCTATCGACCCTCTTGCGAGAGTGATGAGGCGGGAGCTTAAGAAGCGCGGAGTGGACAGGCTCAAAGTCGTCTGTTCATCCGAGCCGCCTGTTAAACCTGAAGCAGGAGACTCCGGGGACAGCGGAAGAACTCCGGGATCGGTTTCCTTTGTCCCGCCGGCTGCGGGACTGATCATGGCGGGAGCCGTGATCCGCGATCTGGCAGGCGTGTGAGATCAGATCTCTTTTGACTCAAATGATTTGAGAATACCCGGGAGAGTTTTTGCGAGCTCATCCCGGTTTTCTTCTGTCACCTCAATGACAGTCACGTCAGGTCTGCTCTTGATCGAGTCGATAAAGGGCGAACTGTCTTTTCTGAGGACGCCGATAACCGGGACGCTCCCGTCCAGGATCCTGATGACAGCTTTCTTGAAATCTTCAGCCTCCGTCTCCATATATCCGATCTCGTCCATGATAATCAGCTGACAGCTGTCCGTTTTTTCGAGGTAAGCTGTGCCGAGACGGTTGAAACGGGCAACGGCATCCTTTTTGTTCCGGTGAAGACAGTCGAAGAGAATGTTGTCATCCCGGAAAGAATCATCGTTCCCTGCGCGCAGGATGTGGACATAGATGCACCCGTCGCGCTCCGGTTCTTTTTTCGTGAAAAAACCTCCCGTGCGGACATCCGTGCGGGCCAGCCATCTCTGCAAAAGAGTCGATTTTCCGACCTGAATCCGTCCTGTTAAGAAAAGATGCTTCATGAGTTTGTCCCCCCGTATCCTGCCATGTCTACGGTCAGGATTGAGAAGATGCAGTCACGCCTGTAATAGTAAGGAAATTCGCTGTCTCCGGTCTCGGTCAGAAGGGAGCGTATATATTCGGGCGTGATCAGCTTCCTGTCATCTCCCCGCGCGTAGATGCGGAAAAACTCTTCCGCCTCATCTAAAGAGCGAAGGGGCTGGCCGTCCTCGATCGACAGATCCTCCTTTGAGAAGGGAAGGTCGAGTTCGTTGAGATCGGCGAGAGCGTGACCCAGCGAATCGTAGGGACGCAGGGCGTGGCTGACGGAAAAACGGTGATGGTGGTCATTCTTTTTGAGGATGAAGATCTTTTTTTTGCACCGGGGTCTGGCCATGTGCATGATCTCTTCGATATTTCCGAAAAAAGAGAACACCATGGTATCGTACTGTTCCGGCTGAACCGGAGGTTTTCCCAGAAGGTCTTCCCGGAGAATGCGGATGTTTTCTATTTTGCGTTCATCCGCCTCGCTTTTCAGAACGTCCAGAGCGATCGGACTGATGTCTATGGCGGTCACGCTGGAAAAGTGAGCGGCCAGCGCGAGTGACAGATATCCGAGCCCGCAGCCGGCGTCACACAGGCTGATCCTGTCCGGATGATCAAATTTGCCGGCCAGTTTTTGAGCTATAATATCGTGAAACCGCGAGCGCCTCGCGGAATCGATTCTGAAATGGATTTTTCGGGGGTCCCACTCAAACATTTCGCTCCTCCTGAATGCTGACCATATAATCGACGATCAGATCGACATTGGGCAGATAGAACTGCCTGGATCTGACCTCGATAAGCCCGAGTTCTCTGAGCTCCTTGAGCTTCTTTGTCACTGTGACGCGGTTCATGCCGAGGATGTCGGCAAGTTTTTGCTGACTGAGCGAGCGGTCGATCCTGATCATGCCGTCCTCGGTCAGACGGCCGTAATTCTGGGCAAAGAAGATGAGCATACGGCAGATCTTCCATGACGCGTTCATCCTGGCATCCATTCTGACATGGTCGATCGTTTTTGTCAGTTTGTCAGCCAACGATTCGCAGATTTCCGTCGCAATGCTGAAGCTGTGATGATAGGCGTACAGGAGTTCGGATGAGTCTATCCTGATCAGCTCGGAGTCGATAAGAGTCCTGAAGACGACAGGAGCGGGCCTGTCGCTCAGAATGTATTCTTCGAGAAAGAGAGAGCCGGAATCAAGGTAATCGAATACTAATTCTCCCGAATCGGACAGGTCGCAGCAGATGACGCGGCCTTTCTTAACATAGTAACAGAATTCGGGGATTTCCCCGGGACTGTTCAGAACGGTGTCCGCAGCACATGTAAAGGAAGTTCCCAGATCCTCAAGCGTGATGGGATCCGGATCCAGGTATACAAGCTTATGGCGGTTGTTTCCGATCGAATTCTGATTCTTGCTCATGATAGTATCCCCGTTTGAACGAATTATGTATCAGTATAACATGTTTTATGTGATTTTATAAGATTTATCCGTTATAATAGAGCTATGGAACGAGATTGCAAAACAGGAGCGGTGATTACAGCCGCGGGAATGTCAACGAGGATGGGAGAGTTTAAACAGACTCTTCCTTTTGCCGGAATGACGATGGTCGAGTTTGTTGTCAGCCACTTTGTGAATGTCGGAGTCGATGAGATCGCCGTTATCGCGGGCTACAGGGCTGACGAAGTCAGAGAGTCTCTGAGAGGCCTCCCGGTCACAATTCTTGAGAACAGGGACTACGCTCACACTCAGATGTTTGATTCTGTCAGGATCGGATTTGAGTATATCCATGATAAATGCGGGCGCTGTTTTTTTACGCCTGTCGACGTGCCGGCTTTTGATGAGAATACCCTCAAGGCCGAGCTGGCCGAGGACGCGCCGGTTATCTTTCCCATGACGGACGGCAGGACAGGACATCCCATTCTGATTGACTGTTCCCTGATCCCCGCCATCCTCGCTTTTAAGGGGGACGGGGGCCTGAGGGGCGCCATCAACAGCCTGGACATTACACCCTGCATGCTCGATGTCAGGGATAAGCTTTCGCTGTTTGATACGGACACACCCGAGGATTACCGGAAACTGCTGCAGCTGTATGACCGGAAAAT
>JAEEYY010000100.1 GCA_016288355.1 Synergistes sp. | reverse complement strand
TTTGATTATCTGTATCATCTTTTTTGTCATGTAATGAGCCAGACTGAATGCATCGGGCCACATTACGCGCTCCACCGACGAATGGCTGATGTCACGCTCATGCCAAAGAGCTATATTCTCAAGCGCGGGGACCGCAAACCCTCTCAGAAGCCTCGACATTCCGCAGACTCTTTCGCAGAGTATCGGATTCTTTTTATGAGGCATCGCCGAAGAGCCCTTCTGCCCTTTTTTAAAGGGCTCGAGCGCTTCCAGCACCTCTGTGCGCTGCAGATGGCGTATCTCAAGCGCCAGACGCTCCAGTGTTCCTCCGGCTATAGCAAGGTCGGTTATTATCCTTGCGTGACGGTCGCGCTGTATGATCTGGGTCGACACCGGGTCTATCGATAGTCCGAGAATTTCGCAGACTCTTGCTTCTATCTTCGGGGGACAGTTCGCATAAGTCCCGACCGCGCCTGAGATCTTGCCGACCATCATCTCTTTTTTTGTCTGTGTCAGCCGCTCTATGTCGCGTCCCAGTTCCGCGTAGTGGTTAAGCAGCTTGAGGCCGAATGTCGTGGGCTCGGCATGTATGCCGTGGGTACGCCCCGGGCAGGGCGCAAATTTATATTTGACGGCCGTTTCGCCAAGCAGGGCGTGCAGTTTTTTCATTTCGCCGATAACCACATCAAGGCTTTCGCCCAGAAGAAGCGAAGAGGCCGTATCTATAACGTCGCTGCTTGTAAGCCCGAAGTGCACGAAACGTCCTGACTCGCCGATCGTTTCCGCGACGCTTGATACAAAAGCTATTACGTCATGCTGTGTTATCTCTTCGATCTCCTTTATGCGGTCGACTGAAAAACCGGCGCGCTCCTTTATATTCCTGCAGTCCTCGTCCGGGATCTCCCCGGCTTCGTTCCAGGCCTGCACCGCGGCAAGTTCCACGTCGAGCCACCGCTGAAATCTGTTCTCATCAGTCCATATCTTTTTGATCTCCGCTGTTTCATAACGAGGTATCATCAGACCGCCTCCTGCTGATTAAATTATAAGATTGCTTCCGCCTGTTTTATTTCTTTCTTCCAGTCTTCCCGTACCAGCTCGAGCCAGCTGTCATAAATGCCGCTTGAAAAATCCGGGAAGGTGTATGAAAAGTGCTCCCATTTTCCTTTGCGCCTGCAGAGCGTCACTTCGCAGAATATGCCGTCCCTGAGATATACGCGCTGCGCCTGCCCCTTTGTTGAAGCAAGCAGCAGCTTTGCTCCGTCTATCGCGCCGGGGTCGATATTGACCCGCCTGCTCTCGCCTGTCTGCTTCTCGGTGATACAGCTTGCGATCTTCCAATCGGGCAGTTTTGATGTTGGATAAAGGCCGGGGTATGAGAAAAATATCCTGTCAAGTTCGGGAGCTATGTCCTTGTAGTAGTCTGTCCAGTTAAACGGGAACCTCTTGCTTATCCTTTCAGGCTTTCCCCAGATCTTTTCAAGCAGCGCGCACATATTTTCATACACCGCCGGTTCGTTTCTCGGCACCAGCAGCCCGGTTATTTTCTTTACGAGAGGATCGCAGGGATGCTTTCCACCGCAGTCGTGCAGTATAACTTCATTCTGAATCTGCATTGAGCAAAGCCTCTACAAATGCCCTCGGTTCGAAGAGCTGAAGGTCGTCGATGCCTTCGCCCAGTCCGACATAGCGGACAGGCATTTTGAGCTTTTCCGCTATCGCGATAACGATGCCGCCTTTTGAAGTATTGTCGAACTTAGTCAGCACCACGCCGGTGATCGGCATTACCTTCGCGAAAGTTTCAGCCTGTATGAAGCCGTTCTGTCCGGTCACCGCGTCAAGAACGATAAGGACCTCCGACGCTCCTTCGGGTATCTCGCGCTTTATCACGCGCATTATTTTCGCAAGTTCGTCCATCAGGTTTGATTTGGTGTGAAGCCGTCCCGCGGTATCTGCGATTATCACGTCTGCACCTGACGCTTTGGCAGCCATTATCGAATCGTAAACGACGGCCGCGGGGTCGCTTTCGGGAGCCTGTGCGATCACCCTGACCCCGGCGCGTTCGCCCCAGGCTTTCAGCTGATCGATAGCAGCAGCGCGGAACGTATCGGCGGCTGCCATTATGACATTTTTCCCGTCGGCTTTGAGCTGTGATGCAAACTTTCCGGATGTCGTCGTCTTGCCGCTTCCGTTCACCCCTATCATGATGATGACAGAGGGCTTTGACGAAAGTCTGAGCGGTTCCCCCATCCCCGGGACCGCCTCTAGACGTGATACGAGCAGTTCGGCAAATACGGACTTTAATTCACGACGCGTCGTTATCCTGCGGTCTATCATTATTTTTTTAAGTTCCGCTATCAGTTCTTCAGCAGTGTCGACGCCGACGTCACCCAGTATCAGATTTTCTTCCAGTTCATCCCAGAAATCATCAGTCACCGGATCGTCAGAAAAAATGCTGGATACGCTCTGCGTCCACCTGTTGCCGGCCGACCTCAGCTTTGCCGCAAAATTACTGAATAAGCCCATACCGTCTTCACTCCTCTGTATTTAACGGCTGTGACGCCTCCTGCACCCTTTTGCTGCCCGGGCGCCTGCGGCGGTTTGAATGATGCTTTCTCTCATGTTCCTGTCCCTCGGCAGGCTGGGGCCTGTTTGCCGGCTGACGCCTGTTTTCGTGCGAAGCGTTTGTTCTGTGCGCTTCCTCCTGACGGCTGTTTACCTGCTTCTCAGCGCTGTTTCCGCTGTCATGCCGCGGCGGCCGTCTTCTCTTTTTTCTTGCCGCTGCAGCCGTGTTCTCCGTCTCCGCTTCACCGCCGCCTTCGTCATTTGGGTTCTTTTCACGTTTTTCGTCCGTCTCTGCAGCAGCATCGGCGGATGTACGGATACTCGCTTCGCGGCGCTGCATAAATATCGGGAAAATATCCTGAGGATCGAACTTTTCCTCTTCTTCCGCTTCCTGAACGTCGGCCCATTCCCCGCCGTTCATGACTACCTCTTTAAATTCCTCGAATTTCTCTCTGGGGATCTTTATCTCTCCTCTGCCGGGCATAAGGCAGCGCAGTGAATTGGAGCAGAGATCTATGCCGCTTACGAGGATATTTCCGTTGGGCGTCTTTATCTTGGTGCCGGGGTTTGGAAAACCCTGCCATGCTTCATGATAGACCTCGTGCTCATAGCACATGCAGCACATCAGGCGTCCGCATATACCGGAAATCTTGACCGGGTTGAGCGCAAGGTTCTGTTCCTTGACCATTTTTATGCACACGGGAGAGAACTGGTTTAGCCAGTAGCTGCAGCAGCATGGCTGTCCGCAGGGCCCAAGTCCTCTGATTATTTTTGCCTCATCCCGCACGCCGACCTGTCTGAGCTCGATGCGCGTCTTAAATTCTCTGGCCAGATCCCTTACATACGCACGAAAGTCCACTCTCTGATCGGATGAAAAATAGAAAAAGAGCTTGCGTTTCTCGCGCAAAAACTCTACGTCGATAAGCTTCATATCGAGCTGGTGCGGGACAAGGAGCTCTTTCGCCAAAGTCAGGATCCCTTTTTCCTCCATGCGGTAGTCATCGGCAGTTGCAAGATCTTCTTCAGACGCAAAATCGATAAATGCAAGATCCGTGACCACAGGCTCGGAATTTTTCGCCATCCCGTCGCTGTGTTCCGTGGTGCTGCGCATCTGACGGTAGGCAGCTTCCTGTTCTTCCGTTATCTCACCCAGTATGACTGCCAGTTCCTCGCCGCGCACAGATTCAACTACGAGAGTCCTGCCTTTTTCAACACTTCCGTCAAATGTAATAATGCCGAGATAACGCGGTTTACCATAAACCGCCAAATATTTGTTCATCAGGGACTCCCTCCTTGAATAAAGCAAAAACGATATCTTCGATAAGCGGAACGGAAAGGTGCTTTTGCTCAATTATACGCACAAGAAAATCAATTTCCGCAGCTCTTTTGTAATCGTTCTTTTGTACAAGCGTACGCTCCCATGACTGCATTTCGAGCAGCAGTATCTCCGGAGAAGACTTTCTTGCATTTTCCATCCAGGCCGCCCACTCATCGTGACCTTCCGGCATGGCCTTAGGCTGCATCATCTCCTCTGGCAGATCTACATGTATGAGCCATATCCGGCTTTTTATCGTTGGGATAAATTTATCTTCGTCCGATATAAATAAGATGATGCCGTGCGCAGGCGGCTCTTCGGTGATCTTCAGGAGACTGTTGGATGATTCCGCAGAGAGCTTCGCGGCGTTCCATACCACAGCGAGCCGCCGTTTTGCCGAAAGCGGATGGAGCGCAAGCTCACCCTGAAGTCTTCTGCATTCGTCTATGACCGGCGGGGAAGATATGTCTCCTGCGTTTATCATATCCGGATGTCTGCCGTCCTGCCACAAATTATCATCGCCAAGCACCATCCGTCCGAACATCTCTGCGAATGTTTCCTGCATAACCCGGGGGACCACAGCGCCCACTGACTGAGGCATGCGGTTCTCCTCCGCTGCCGCCGTAAGTTCCCGCCAGCCGCCTGACGCCTCTATCAGAACCGCAGTTTCAGGATTCACAGACAGAGTCCCTTCTCCCTGAGCGAGTTCCTGACGCATTCAAATATCTCGTCGGGCGTTTTGTCGCCGCATTCGATAACCACCCAGCGGGTGCTTTCGTTTTTCGCAAGCGTACGGTACCCTTCGTCGACACGCTTCATAAATGCAAGTCCTTCACTTTCAAAGGCGTCTGCCGCGCCCCGTTTTGAAACACGGGAGAGCGCTTTTTCCGGCGCTATTGAAAAAAAGAATGTAATATTGGGGACCGGAAGCGAGGCAAGGGACAATGCGTCGTGCAGCGGGCCGTAAGGCAGCTTCCTGCCCCAAACCTGATAGGCAAGGGTAGAATCGTGGTAGCGTTCGCATATGACATGTTTTCCGGCGGCTATGGCAGGTTCGATCACACGCGCCGCATGTTCGCTTCTGTCAAGCATGAAAAGGTAAAATTCACTCCAGCTGTGCCGAAGGCCGCCGTTAAGCACAAGTGCGCGGAGCGACGCACCGCCATCCCATCCGCCGGGCTCATGCGTAAGGACCGCGCTCCCGCTTTTATTCAAAAGCTCGAAAAGCATCTTTGCCTGCGTTGACTTTCCGCAGCCGTCTATACCTTCAAAAGTAATAAACACAGCGTATGCACCGCCTTTACAAACAATTATCATAACATATATTTATTTAAAAATTAACGAAAAGAGCCGCTGCCCGCTATGAACTTATCATACCGGAGGACAGGTCATATTTGCAGTGAAGCTGCCGGCGCCGGCATCATATTCGCTCAGGCACAATGGAGCGGCTGATGCCCGGCCGAAGAAAGCTATAAAAATGACGGAAGTTCATGTATGACTGCCATGCGGCACCGCAAAGCCTGCCGCCATATCAGCCGCATGCACGACCCCGGCAGGGCGTGCATGAATTTGCCAAAAGCAGACAGTCAGGGGAAAAAGATAATTATGTTACAGCAGCTGCAGGCATGACGCCTGCTGCCGTTCACGACGGTCATGCGGTAAATAGAAGTATCCAATGAATCCAATAACTTGATATTGTCATATGCCGGAAGCTGCTGCGGCTGCCGCAGGTAACTCTAAAACAATTACAGCAGGAAGAGCCTGAGCATTAACAGCGCGGTAATGACCAGATTAACGCGAATCGAATATATCTCCTGTTCCCATGAGCGTTTTGCGTCAAACGGCTTCTCGTGCGGCGAAGCAGACGGAAAACCGGCGCGCGGCCAGGGTATCAGCGCAGGGACTTTTTTCCTGTAATCCTCATACTGAACGCCGAACTTGCCGGCAAGGAACTCTTCTTCCGCCGGTATTACTATCAGCGAGTAAAGTATGAGGAAAGCCGCGGCAAATGCCGCCACCCACCACCAGCCAGCCATAAGGGACCAGCCGAGCCCCATCAGCGCGTTTCCCGCGTACAGCGGATTTCTGATCCATTTGTACGGCCCCCAGGTGATCAATACAGGAGCGCCTATTACTTCGGTCCGGTACTTGGGGATATAGCCGGCAGCCCACAGTCTAAGAAGCTGCCCTGCGATAAGAAGCACGACGCCTGCTATGAAGCGTGTACAGGAGAATGTCGCGGGAAATATAAGCATACCCGCTGCGAATATACCCCAGAAAAGGCCTCTGCATTTGAACGCCGCATCGCTTATTTTTTTATTTATTCTCATTTTTACCCCGTCTTTTAATCGTCATTGTCACTTTCTCTCATGACTTTATCCGCACCGCCCCATCCGAGCATCTTTACAACTATTACAGTGCCTATAACTATCCCGCTGTATTCCGTTATCAGTCTCCAGGCCACCGCCATCACTCCTGCAACGTTCCAGGGGACGAAGAGACCAAAAACGGCCGCCGCTCCTCCTTCTGCGGCTCCGCTTGCCCCCGGCGTCGGGACAAAATAGAGCATGAAGAGCAGAAGGGACTCCGCAAGCAGACAGCGCAGATAATTGACTTCAAATCCGGCTGCTTTTATCAGACAGGGCATTACAGACATATATACGATAAGATGGATCATCGCCAGGAAAAGCGAAAGGATAAAGTACCATTTGCCCGTTGAGGTAAAGAGCTTGATGTTTGAGTTGTATGCATCTATCTCTTTTCCGACCCAGCGAACCGCCCTGAGCAGGTATTTGGACTTAAGCAGGCCCAGTTTGTGCCCCCAGACAAGAAAAGCATTTACCCAGTGTTTCACCCATTGAGGGCGAGTGACGCTTACTGCAAGAAGAAACGCGCAGAAGGACGCGAAAACTACGATATAGCATACGTAGATGCGCAGGCTGGTATGATTTCCCAATACTTCAGGATCTGCAATAAGCGAAAACGGGACGACGAGCGCAAGAAGCATCAATATCTGAATAGTGCGCACAAGGGTTATCGCTACTGATTTGCCTACGGAAACGCCGTTTTTATAAAGAAGATATATCTGGAACGGACCGCCGCCGCTCTGCATCGGAGTTATCGCACAGCCGAAGTAATTTATCCAGACCACTGCCAGAGTCGATCTGAAAGAGAGTTTTTCGTCGGCTGCTCTTGCCAGCGTCATAAATTTCAAGGCATCCAGCGCCCAACCTGCAAATACGAGCAGGACAGCGCAAAGCAGCATTTTTAAGTCGGCGTTTTTGAGCATCGAAAGAGTTGAGGCATCTATGCTTAAAGAGAGAATACCTGTCACCGAGACGATTACTATTATCACAAATATCGAAAAACTCTTTCGGACGGTCAAAACTTGCCCTCCCTGAGCGGCACCGAAGCCGCTGGCATCGCATAAAGCCTATTTTATCACAGCTCGCAGAGATGAAATAGAGAAAAACTCCTCTTCAACCAGCGGCAGCCCTTCTTCCCAGGCTATTGCCGCAGCTTTCGTCCTGTCTTCCGTTTCAAGTTTTTTCAGTATGTGGCTCACATGATTTTTTACGGTTTTTTCAGACAGAATCAGCTTTTGTGATATTTCGCGGTTCTTAAGACCCTTTGCCATCCAGTAAAGCACCTCGCGCTCCCGCGGAGTTATATCAGCGAGAAGATCGCGCTGCATCTGCCGCTCCTCCTGGTGCGGCAGAGGATTAAGCACATTCCGGCTTATATAGCGTTCCCCGCGCAGAAGAGACAGTATAGCGTTTTTGAACTCAGTTAAGTCTGATGCTTCCGGCATGATGCCGACTCCGGTGCTTTCTCCTGCCAGCGAGAATAATTCCGTAGAGTTATCCCTGATTATAAATAGTACTCTCAGCTTCTTTGCGCGTCTTAAGGCTTCACGCATGGTCTGCACCGCGGCTTCATCCGCAGACCGCTCACAGAGGACGAGAAGATCGGGATTTTCCGCCGTTATCTCCCTCAGAGC
>JAEEYY010000010.1 GCA_016288355.1 Synergistes sp. | reverse complement strand
CTACCATCTTCTTGCGTTACACATGTGACTGATACAACGTTGAACTCCATGACCCACGCTGGTTGGTTTTTTCTGATGAGCCAAGTTTGGTGATTTCTATTGGGCCCGAAATGGCTTTTTTGGCTGGGCTCTAACAATCTCAGGATTGGCCTTCTGGCACAGGCGCGGACGCTCTCAGAAAGGCGTCCATGTAACGCGGCAGGCACACACATACGTCCCTGCTCCTTCTTATCCCCCCATAATACCCTTCCGCTTCATCCGCACCTGGTCTTGACGCATGCCGGGATGCGTGCTATCCTCTTCCCATGGAAAATCAAAAAATGGATATTTCCATCAATCATCACGTTGGAGGCGAAAACATGAGCGAAAGATTAAGCACCAAGGTCATCGACCAGCATGCTGAGCGTCTGTCCAAGCTCGCCAAGGACATCTGGGCAAATCCCGAGATGGGCTGGACCGAGACGAAGGCTGTCGGCTGGATCGCTGAGTATCTCCGTTCCGAGGGTTTCGATACCGAGGTCGGCGTCTACAAGATGCCCACCGCCATCCGTGCGGTCTGGGGCCACGGCCATCCCGTCATCGGCTTCTGCGCCGAGTATGACTGCCTGCCCGGCCTGAGCCAGAAGGTTTCCACCGAGAAGGATCCCGTCGTCGAGGGCGGCAACGGTCAGGGCTGCGGCCACAACCTGCTGGGCGTCGGCTGCCTCGGCGCCTGCATCGGACTGAAGGCCGAGCTGGAGGCCTCCGGCAAGGAAGGCACCATCATCTTCTACGGCTGCCCCGGTGAGGAGCAGCTCATCGGCAAGGGACTTATGGCACGCGAGGGCGCGTTCGCCGAGTGCGACTTCACCATTGCCTGGCATCCCGGCACCACCAACCAGAACACCTACGGCGCCATGAACGGCGTGGAGGGCGCCATCTTCCGCTTCTACGGCAAGACCTCCCACGCGGCTGCCAACCCTCAGGACGGCCGCAGCGCTCTGGACGCTCTGCAGATCATGAACATCGGCGCGGAGTTTCTGCGCGAGCATGTGACAGACGACGTCCGCATCCACTACTTCATCATGAACGGCGGTCTCGCTCCCAACATCGTCCCCGATTTCGCGCAGTCCAAGTTCTTCGTGCGCGCTCTTTCCCGCGAGGCCTGCATCGACGCTTTCAACCGCCTGCTCAAGTGCGCTGAGGGCGCCGCTCTCATGACCGAGACCCGCGTGGAGATCGAGCGCCTCGGCGGCATCTATCCCACCATGCAGAACAAGGTCCTGTGCGACATCATGCAGAAGGTCCGCGACGAGCTCCCCGACGTGGAGTACACCGAGGAGGAGATTAAGTTCGCCGACGAGATCAACCGCAAGCAGCCCCAGTATCAGGAGGGCATCACTGAGCCCATCGATTACCAGAAGAAGCCCATGGGCACTTATAACGGCGGCGCTTCCACCGATTACGGCGACGTCATGCACATCGCTCCCAGCGTGCAGAACGCGGACACGACCGCGAGCTCTCTCGCCGGCGGCCACAGCTGGATGATCACCGCCTGCTCCGGTTCCTCCATCGGTATGAAGGGCATGATCCGCGCGGCCAAGGTAATGGCCGGCGGCGCCTATGACCTCATCTGCAGCCCCGAGCTGCAGGCGGCCGCCAAGAAGGAATTCGAAGAGGCGATGGCCGGCAGAAAGTATGTCTGCCCCATCACCGATGAGGTTGCCTGGCCCTACAAGTAAGCGTCTTCCCTTTCACAACTGCATAATAAGCGGCGCCGCTGTCAATGTGACAGCGGCGCCGCTTGCATTATGGACTGCAGAAGACCGGTACCGTCAGATCCGGTATCGTCTCAGAGAGTAAACGAGCTTACTCCCTGGCGGTCTCCTCGAGAATTGCCCTGTAGAGCTCCGCGTCGGTCGCCTGGATATATGGGTTCACATAGAAGATTCCAAGCAGTTCCGCCGTCAGCGCGGAGAGGATCTGCCAGCCCAGGAAGGAAAGATCCAGCACGAAGGCGCGCCACTTGTGTCCGCTCATCATCTTGCGGGAGATCGTGATGGCTTCGGTTCCCGTAAGCGTGGGATCGTCCGCCAGCAGATAGGGCACCATTCGATAGGAATACCTCTTGATGATGCCGGGGATGATGAATAGGAGTCCCCAGAGCGCCTGGAACAGATCCTTGAGGAACATGGTCTTCACGACCCTGCCCCAGTCGCGGAAACCGGCGCCTATATCGTCAAGGCTCGCCGGTGCCTCGCTGTTGTGAAGGAAAAACCCCTTACATCCTACTTCCAGCGGATTCATTACCAGAATCTTCAGAAGCGAGCCGGCGGCAACGGCGACAAGTATGATGAAGATGATAACAGCAGCCACTCCGGCCTTCATCCCGCTGGAAAGGCTGGAAGTGTATCCCTCGATCACGGTCTCCATGCCTTCCAGGACCTCCCCTGGGGTGTCGGCGCGCTTCAGTATCTCCTCCGGGCCGGAGACGTTCTGCGGCAGATCCGCCTTCCCGGATGCGCTTCTGCTTCCTGCGCCCAGCCCTCCATAAAGCAAAATGAACATAAGGAACGCCACGAGAACGCATTTCCAGTAGTTTGCCTTGAACGCGGCCTTACCCCTTGTCTTCAGTTCTTTCCGAATCCACATGGTACCATCCTCCTGTCGCCGATCGTTGTACATCAGTATTCTTCAATACGGATTCTTCCTGCCATCATCGTATACCTGCCGAGTGGCAAAATCAACCTTTACTTGTTTCCGCCGCTCCCCTTCCCTGTCAACTACCCCGACCTACGGCTGACGCCGTAGAGGTCGGAGCTTGTAACTGCCGGGCGGTATAACGGCGTCAGCCTCCCGCTTTTTATCGCACAGCGTGCCGTGCGCGGCGTTACATCGTGGGGCGGTCGACTATTGGCGCCCCGGACGCTCCAGACATGCTGGAGCGCCACTGTACCAGGTACTCAGCCGTTCGCAAGACGGCGCATTCCCATGCTGTACAGATTCATCGCGGCGACACGGTCATCGTTGGAACGGTACCCG
>JAEEYY010000099.1 GCA_016288355.1 Synergistes sp. | reverse complement strand
TTCGCCGCGCCGCTTTGCGGCGCAGCAAAACAGCACGGCTGTTTTGCCCTATACTCATTGCAATGAGCATCGGGCGAATGATTCCAAGAATCATTCGCTGCCAAATCTGTCGTTTGGCAGCGAAATCAATCAAATCCTCGATTGATTTCGCTATCCGATGATCATTATCAAACAACAGGAGGAAAACACATGAGCGCATTCAGCGGAGCGACACTGATGATAACGGGTGGTACCGGCTCATTCGGCAACACCGTTTTAAAGCATTTCCTGGAAGCGGACATCGGTCAGATCCGGATCTTTTCCCGCGATGAGAAAAAGCAGGATGACATGCGGCACGACCTTCAGGCAAAGCATCCGGAAGCTGCAAAGAAGGTAAAGTTTTACGTCGGTGACGTAAGAGATCCCAGGAGTATCGCGGATGCCATGCCCGGTGTGGATTACATTTTCCACGCCGCCGCCTTGAAGCAGGTCCCATCCTGTGAGTTTTTCCCGATGCAGGCCGTCAAGACAAACATTGAGGGCACGGACAACGTACTTCATGCTGCGATCGATGCAGGTGTCAAGCGCGTGGTATGTCTCTCCACAGACAAGGCTGCGTATCCGATCAATGCGATGGGTATCTCCAAGGCCATGATGGAGCATGTTATTTACGCGAATGCCCGTGTAGCGGCGGAACGGTCCGATACCGTTATTTGCTGTACCCGTTATGGCAATGTCATGTGCAGCCGTGGTTCTGTGATTCCGCTCTTCATTGATCAGATTCATGCTGGAAGCCCGATAACCATCACCAATCCGGAGATGACCCGTTTTCTGATGAATCTCGATGAAGCCGTAGAACTTGTACGTTTTGCTTTTGAACATGCCAATCCCGGCGATCTGTTCATTCAGAAAGCGGACGCGTCCACAATCGGTGATCTTGCAAAAGGAGTACAGCAGCTCTTCGGAGACACCGGTACCAACATCATCGGGACACGTCATGGTGAGAAACTGTATGAAACCCTCATGACATGCGAAGAACGTCTCCGCTCTGAGGACATGGGGCAGTATTTCCGTGTGGCCGCCGATAACCGGGATCTCAATTACGATAAGTTCTTCGTTCAGGGCAGAGTGGAGACGCAGGCGGAGGAGAGCTACACAAGCCATAATACTGTGCGGCTTGATGTTGACGGGGTTGTAAAGAAGATTCTGACCACTGACTATGTGCAGGAGGAACTGAAGGGTATCCGCCACAGGTAGCGCATCCGCCGAAACGGTGCAGAATAGGGCGATGCTCGGGAACGGGCATATTCCGAATCCCGGAGCGGAAGCGCATTATGATCCTAGGATAGGGAACGGTTGTCTCATCTATACAAATGCCGGTTTGTTGATAACAGGATAAAGAGTTTAAAAAGAGGATACATGAAATGAATGTACTTGTAACAGGTTCTGCGGGATTCGTTGGCAGAAATCTCGTAGAGAATCTCAAGAATATCCGTGATGGAAAAAACAGAACTCGACCGGCAATCCATATCGATAAAATATACGAATACACACGATCCCATACATTCGAACAATTGGATCAGTTCTGCTCAGATTGTGATTTTGTTTTCAATCTTGCCGGAGTGAACAGGCCCAAAGACCCTGCGGAGTTTAAAGCCGGAAACTGCGGTTTTGCCTCCACGCTTCTTGAAACACTGAAGAAACACGGAAATAAGGCACCCGTGATGCTGTCATCTTCTCTCCAGGCTGCCCTTGCCGGTCGCTTTGGCACATCCGAGTACGGTCTCAGCAAACGAGATGGAGAGGATCTGTTCTTCCGCTATGCCGAAGAGACGGGAGCAGCCGTCTATGTCTACCGTTTCCCGAATCTTGTGGGCAAATGGGTCCGTCCGAACTACAACTCTGCGGTTGGAACATTCTGCAGCAATATCGCCCATGACCTTCCGATCACGGTGAATGATCCGGGTGTTGAACTTGAAATGCTCTTCATCGAAGATCTGATCGAAGAACTGTTTGACTGCATGGAAGGGCATCCTCACAGGGCAGAGTATCCAAAAGCCGATGAGGTCGTAGACGGCGTTGCTTACGACGGTCTGACAGCGAGGCCATGTGAAGAAGGCCGCTACTGCTATGCCCCCGTTACCCACAAAGCGACGTTGGGCCGCATTGTCGAGCTTCTGAATCGATTCCATGACCAGCCGACCACCATCATGGTTCCGGACCTGACGCCCGGTTCTTTTGAAAAGAAGCTATACTCCATGTACATCAGTTATCTTCCGAAAGAGAAAACGGCCTATCCGCTGAAGATGAACGTGGATGCCCGCGGATCGTTTACCGAGCTGCTTCATACCGCAGCTGCGGGACAAGTGAGTATCAACATAAGCAAACCGGGTATAACAAAGGGTCAGCACTGGCACAACAGCAAGCTTGAACAGTTCATTGTCGTGAGCGGTCATGGACTGATACAGATGCGAAGTCTGTTGACTGGAGAAATCCGGGAATTCAATGTGTCTGGCGAAAAAATAGAAGCGGTACAGATGCTTCCGGGATGGACGCATAACATCATCAACCTGTCTGAGACAGAAGATTTGGTTACGGTGATGTGGTGCAATGAGATATTCGATCCAAAGCATCCCGATACATTTGGAGAACCTGTGATTGGGGGTAAAAGCGATGGCACAATGGAAAAATAACGGAAGAATAAAGCTGATGATCATCGTTGGGACTCGTCCGGAGATCATCCGGCTCGCCGCGGTGATCAAGAAATGCAGGAAGTATTTTGATACCCTCCTTGTGCATACCGGGCAAAACTATGACTATACCCTGAATGGTATATTCTTCAAAGATCTGGAACTGGACGGTCCGGAGCTCTATCTGAACGCCGTTGGCGCAGATCTTGGCGAGACGATGGGTAATATCATCGCTGCCAGCTACAGAGCGATGGTCGAGTTGAAGCCGGATGCCGTGCTGGTGCTTGGCGACACCAACAGCTGTTTATCTGTGATCGGAGCGAAGCGGCTTCACATCCCCATCTTCCATATGGAAGCCGGCAATCGCTGCAAGGATGAGTGTCTGCCGGAGGAGACCAACAGAAGAATCGTAGATATCATCAGTGATGTAAACTTAGCTTACTCTGAACATGCCCGGAGATACCTCGCCGACTGCGGGCTGCCGAAAGAGCGGACATACGTGACCGGCTCCCCCATGGCCGAGGTCCTTCGTATGAATCTGGAGAAAATGAAGGAAAGCGACATTCACGAACGCCTGGGACTTGAGAAGGGCAAATACATCCTTCTTTCCGCTCACCGGGAAGAAAACATCGATACAGAGAAGAACTTCCTTTCCCTGTTTACGGCGATCAACAAAATGGCGGAAAAATATGATATGCCGATCCTCTACTCCTGCCATCCGAGAAGCAGGAAGCGCCTTGAGGCGAGTGGATTCCAGCTGGATGCCCGTGTGATCCAGCATGAGCCTCTCGGCTTCCACGACTATAACTGCCTGCAGATGAATGCATTCTGTGTGGTGTCCGATTCCGGCACCCTGCCGGAGGAGAGCAGTTTCTTCACTTCTGTGGGACATCCGTTCCCGGCGGTCTGCATTCGTACATCCACGGAACGGCCGGAGGCGTTGGACAAGGCATGCTTTATACTGTCAGGGATTGATACCGTTGGCCTGCTCCAGGCAGTAGATACCGCCGTGGAAATGATTAAAACCGAGCCCAATGGCGGAGCTGTTCCGGTACCGGATTATACGGACGAAAACGTTTCGAATAAAGTAGTCAAAATAATCCAGTCCTATGTTGGTGTCGTGAACAAGACGGTGTGGAGAAAAAGCTGAGTCCTCTGCAGCTGTTTAGGAAGGATAATGTTCAAGCACGATGGGCTTTTGTCGCCGGCGAACCGAAAAGCTTGACCGCCGCGCGGGAGCGCTTCTCCTTCGAGCCGATCGGCGGGACGGACGCGGTGCTGCCGGTCTGCTCCGGGGACATGCTGTTCAACGTCTTCGACGAATATCCGGGCTTCCTGCGCTGAGCGGCAAGCCTCTCGCTTCTGCGCGGCTCCGGGACCGGATCGTCCCGCGGGGCCTCTTCGTCCGGGACGGAGCGTCCCGGCAGCACGGCAGGAACCGGCGTCCCCGTCTGGGGACGCCGGTTCCCGCGTTTTTTCCGTATGATCCCGCTTCCCGCCCCGGCGGGGATCGCCGCGCCGTCTGTCACAGCCCGACAAAAATGGCGCTATCACTATAAAGCGTCTTGACAAGGATATGAAAAAACAGTAAACTTGAACCAGGATATCTATTCTTCTATTCTAAAGAAAAGAGGTCATGCAATGAGTTTCCATGAAGACGGCAAGTGGTGGGTCAGCCCCTGCAACTATGATCCCGAAGTCCTGAGCAAGCTGGAGTTCCCCGAAAAGATCGAGATCCTGGATACCACTCTGCGCGACGGCGAGCAGCAGCCCAGCATCATCCTGACAAAGGATGAGAAGGTCCGCTTTGCGCTGGAGCTGGCGGAGGCGGGCGTACACCGCATCGAAGCCGGCACGCCGGCCGCCCTCAAAGAGGATGCGGACGCGATCCGCGAGATCTGCGCCGAAATCAAGCGGCGCGGCCTGAAGAGCAAGGTCTACTGCTTTGTGCGCTGCATGAAGCAGGACGTCCAGCTGGCGAAGGACTGCGGCGTCGACGGCATCATCACCGAGATGATGGGCAGCGAGCATCTGCTGAAATACGGCAAAAAATGGGAGTACCAGCGTGCGGTCGACGTATCGGTGGAGGCCTCCAATTTCGCGCATGAGCTGGGCCTGCAGGTGAGCTTCTTCCCCGCCGACGGGTCCCGTGCGGATCTGGATTATCTGTTGAATTTCATCGGTGAGGTCAACGAAAAGGGGCATATCGACTCTGTGACGCTGGTCGACACCTTCGGCGTTCTCTCTCCCGAGGGCGCGGCTCACCGTGTGCACGCCATCCGCAAGCGTTTCCCCGGTCTCCCGGTCGAGTGCCATTTCCATGACGACTTCGGTCTCGGCGTGGCCACCACGCTGGCCGGCCTGGCCGCGGGGGCCTCGGTCGCCCACGTCACGGTCGCCGGTATCGGCGAGCGCTCGGGCAGCGCCCAGCTGGAGGCGGTGGTCATGGCGCTCAAGTGCCTGTACGGGATCGACGTCGGCATCAAGACGGAGAAGTTCAAAGCGCTTGCCGAGTCCCTCGAGGAGATGACGCGCGTCCCCATCCATCCCATCCGGCCCATCGTCGGCGACAAGATCTTCCAGTGGGAGACGGGCCTGCCCTCCAGCCTCTGGGAGAATGCCAAGAACGTGGATCCCCTGATCATGCTGCCGTACAGCTGGACCCTGACCGGGCACCGCATGCCGCGGCTGCTGCTGGGCAAGAAGTCCGGAAAAGACAACGTGCGCGTCTGGCTGGAAAACGCCCATCGGAGCACGGATCTGAGCAAGGAGCAGATGTCTCAGCTGCTGACGGCGATCAAGGAGAAGTCCTATGCGGTCAAGAGAGATCTCACGATGGACGAGTTCCTGGAGATCGTGAACGCGTTCGGCATCCCGGAAGCATAAGGCGGACCCGCGATCGCCATGGGAAACATACGGTATGATTTTCGCGGCAAGACCGTCGTGGTAACGGGCGGCGTCTCCGGTATCGGACGGGCCGTCTCCAAGGGCTTTGCCCGGGCCGGCGCCCATGTGGTGCTGTGCTGTCTCCCGGGGGAGGCGCTCGGGCCGATCACCCATCGGGAGATCCTGGATGAGGGCGGGAGCGCCATCCTGGTGGAAGTGGATATTTCGGATGAAAGCCAGGTGGCGGCAGCCATCCAAACCGCGATCGACACGTTTGGAAGGGTGGATATCTTCGTCTCCAACGCGGCGGCGTTCGACCAGTACCGGCCCCTGCTCGAAACGAGCCCGGAGCAGTGGAGACGGGTCGTGGATGTGAACCTGAACGGGAATTACTACATTTGCCGGCACATCCTTCCCCATATGCTGGAAAACGGCGGCGGCGTCCTCGTGTTCATCTCCTCGATCGCGGGCGTCATCGCCGGGCACGGCGGCGCGGCGTACACGACGACGAAGCACGGGCTCAACGGTCTGGTCAAGCAGATCACCTTCGACTACGGCCGGCAGGGGATCCGGGCCAACGCGGTCTGCCCGGGGGCGACCTACACACCCCTGTCCGCAGCGGGGCTCGAAACGGAGAAAGCCAGGAAAAAGCTCTCCTGGACCCCCTACGGCACATACGGCCAGCCGGAGTTCATCGCCAACGAGGTCCTGTATCTGGCCAGCGAGGAGTCCGAGTTTATACACGGTACCGTCCGTATGGTGGACGGTGGGAACCAGATACGCAAGTGGGAATAAGCCGAAAGAAAAGGCGCCGGCCTGATGAGCGGGAAGCTCATCAGGCCGGCCTTTGTTTTGCCGCGCGGACGCTATACGCCCGCCAGATTCGGGAGCCCGAGCACAAGTCCCGGGAAGAGGATGCACAGGAGCAGGACAAGCACGACCAGACCGACCATCGGGATCACGGCCCGACAGGTGTCGGCCAGGCGCGTGTTCCCCGCCTTTGACGCCACGAAGAGGCAGGTCCCGACCGGGGGTGTGAGCGCGCCGATGCAGACGTTGACCGTCAGCAGGACACCGAAGAACACGGGATCGACGCCCATCCGGGTGATGACCGTGAGCACGATCGGGCTGAGCAGCATGATGATGGAGACCGCGTCGATGAAGCAGCCCAGGACCAGGATCAGCAGGTTCAGGAGGATCAGGACAACGGTGGAGTTGTCGGTCATCGCCATGATCGAGGCGGCGATCTTCTGCGGGATCTGCTGGCTTGTCAGCACCCAGGCCAGGGAGCTTGCGGCAGCGACGATGATCATCACCGTCGCCGTGCCCTTTGCGGCGCTCAGCAGGATCTTCGGCATCTGCTTGAGGCTGATCGTGCGATACACGACAAAGCCGAGGATCAGCGCGTAGAAGGCGGCCACCGCGGCGGATTCGGTCGCCGTAAAGATACCGGAAAAGATACCGCCCAGGATGATCACCGGCAGGAGCAGAGCCAGGAAGGCCCGCTTGAAGGAGTTCCAGAAGTCCTGCAGCGTGAGCCGTTCCGTCTCTTTCGGATAGTTGTGTCTTTTTGCGTAAAAGAAGCTGTAGACCATGAGGACCAGACCGAAGGCGACGCCCGGGACCACGCCGCCCAGGAACATGCGCTTTACGGACACGCCGGCGATGACCGCGTAAATGATCATCGGGATACTGGGCGGAATGATCGGGCCGATCGCGCCGCCGCAGGCGATCAGGGCGGAGGAGAAGCCGTCGTCGTAGCCTCTTTCGCGCATGGTCGGGAGAAGCAGCGCGCCGATCGCCGCCGCCGTCGCCACGGCCGATCCGCACATGGCGGCGAACAGCATGGCGAGGAGGATAGCCACATGCGCCATGCCGCCGGAAAACCGGCCGACGATCTCATAGGCGAAATCCATGAGACGTTTGGTGATCTTCGCTTCTTCCATGATGGAACCGGCCAGCATGAAAAACGGTACGGCCAGAAGCGGGAAGGAGTCGAGGCCGGCATACATGTTGTGCGCGATGGTGACCGGATTGAAGATCTCCTGCCAGAGCATGACGATCGCCGCCATACCGCCCAGAGCGTACACGATGGGCAGGCCCAGCAGGATCACGCAGAGAAACAGCAGAACAAGACCGGCGATCATGCCCGGTCACCCCCCTCCTTCAGGCTGGCGGCATTTGTCCAGCGAAAATACAGATCCAGCACAAGGAAAACGATGCCTGCGCCCGCGCTTATCGGTATCACGCAGTAGACGACGCCCATGGGAAGGTTCATCGTCGTCGCCATGTGGGTCATCTGGCGGGTCACCAGCGTCATCGCGCCTTTGTAGATCAGAAACAGCACCACGATGGCAACAAGGTCCAGCACCGAGCAGAGGATCTTTTTGGCGAGAGGGCCGAATTTCTGCTCCAGCATGTCGAAACGGGTGAGCTCACCGTAGTAGATCGCGGACGGGAAGCCGAGAAACACCAGCCAGATAAACTGATAGCGAAGCAGCTCATCGCTCCACTTGATGGATGAGCCCAGGAAGGAGCGCAGGAAAATCTGCAGGAGCATCAGGACGAACATCACGGCCAGATTGAGGATCAGGGCCCAGTGGATGCAGGACAGGAGCGCTTTGGCCGTGACGCGAAGGACGTTGTCGATTTTTTTCTTCATGGCAGAACTCCTCAAAAGAAAGCACGAGAGGGGATGAGCCTCTCGTGCCGAAAAAGATGCGGATCAGTGACCGAGCGCCTGCTCGATACGGGCAATGTATTCCGCAGCGCCGTCGACCGAGCCCATGATGTCGTCATAAACAGGCTGAACTGCTTCACGGAAGCCGGTGGTATCGACCTCATTGACCTTCATGCCCTCCGCCTTCAGCATCTCCAGATACTCATCGTCGCTCGCCTCGGAGGCAGCGCGGGCGCGCGCCTGAGCGGCAACCATCTCCTCGTCGAGGATCGTGCGCAGATCCTCGGGAAGGGCCTGATACCAATCCTCAGCCACGAGGATGATGATGGGAGAATACACATGGCCGGTCAGGCTGAGATACTCCTGGACCTCGTAATACTTGTTGGCATAGATGACGGACAGCGGGTTCTCCTGTCCATCCATGGTGTGGTTGCTCAGCGCGGTGTAAAGCTCGCCGACCGCCATCGGGGTGGCGTTCGCGCCCAGCGCGTTCATGCAGCCCATAACGGTCTTCGTCTCGGGCACGCGGAGGTTCAGGCCCTTGAAGTCGTCGACACAGGTGATCGGGCGCACGCTGTTGGTGGTGTGGCGATAGAAATTCATCCAGTAGGAGATCAGGCGGACACCGGTGGCGTCGAGGAATTTCTGGGCCAGCTCCTGGCCGATCTCGCCGTCGCAGATGTCATAGACATCCTGGTGGCTGTTGTACAGATACGGCATTTCCAGAACGCCCATCACAGGGAGGAAGGAAGCGATGCCGCCGGCAGACTGCGTGCACATCTCAAGCGTGCCGTTCTGCAGGCTCTCCGTCATGGCTGCCAGAGAGCCAAGCTGGCTGCTGGGATACACAGAGGCCTTGATCCTGCCTTCGGAGCGCTCGTTGATGGCCGCCGCCATCTCTTCAAGAGTCTCGCACAGGGGATGGCCGGGAGCCGTCACATCGCCGATGCGCAGGGTGTAGGTCTTCTCCTTCGCTGCGAAGGCGTTCGCCGCGCAGAAAACGGACAAAACCAGAGCAAGAGCCAGGGTCAGAGCGAGAAGTCTGGATAATCTTTTCATGGTGATCCTCCTTTTTTATTCATGGTTTTTCGTAATATCCAGCTGGCTCGATTATAAAGCATTTCGCAAAGTTTGTCAAACCCTTTATCAAAGTATTTGAAAAGAATTCGCTTGATCCCGGCCGGAGAAGCGCCCGGGCCCCCGCCGCGCCTCTCCGCGCTCAGAAGAGCTGTCCCGGCAGCACGCGCTTTTCCTTCGGCGGGAACAGCGCGTCGAAGGCCTCGAAGGCCTCCGGCTCGCGCTCGGCGCAGAAGTAGCCCTCCGGCGGCCCGTACTCGCCGGTGACGCCGTCGAGATAGCCGGGGATCAGCTCTTTGCAGAGGAAGAAGGAGGCGTCCGCCCCCTCCGGCAGGCCGCGGTAGCGGATGCCGAACTCGCTCGCGTACGTGAAGCCGCTCTTGCCGTAGAAGTCAATGTTCCCCTCGAAGCACAGCGCGCCGAAGCCGAGCGCGGCCGCCCGCGCCAGCGACTCGTCCAGCAGCCGCTTGCCGTAGCCCTGCCGCTTGCAGTCCGGCGCGATGCCGATCGGCCCCATGGTCAGGACGGGGATCTCGCGCCCGTCGTCGGCGCGGATGACGGCGCGCATGAACATGTTCTGTCCGATGAGCCTGCCGTCCTTCTCCATGACCAGATCCAGCTCCGGCACGAAGGCCGGGTCGCGGCGCAGCCGGTGCAGCACGAAGTGCTCCAGACAGCCGGGCCGGTACACGTTCCAGAACGCCTCCCGGACCAGCTCCTCCGCCGCGCGGTGATCGTCCGCCGTCTCGCGGCGGATGCAGATGCTTTCCTTGTCCATATGCTCTCCCTTTCTCAAAGCCTGTGTCAGATGATCCCCCGCGCGCTCCATCGCCCCGTCCAGCAGGGCGAGCGCCTCCGTCTTGTCCTCCGCCGCGTCGTACACGCTCAGCAGCAGGAACAGCGGCGCGTAAAAGCGCAGCGCCTCCCCTTCCGCATCCGGCAGTCCGAGCGCGTCGAAGAGATCCCGCATGTAGCCGAGCGGCCCGGCGCCCAGGTACTGCTGATAGAGCCGCCCCATCTCCGGGTCGCGGAACTGCTCGAGCGTCAGCATCCTGCGGAAGGGCGCCGCGAACGCGTCCTGCGTCCAGTAGCGGAACATCGCCTTACCGAAGCCGGTCATCGCCTCGACGGAGGTCCCGCGATAGCGCTCCTCCATCGTATCCCGGCTCCCCTCGGGCACCCCGCTGTCCCGCGCCTGCTCGGCGTCGCGCCGCTCCATCCGCTCCACGATGCTCTCCAGGATCGCGCGCTTGTTCGCGTAGTGCCGGTACAGCGCCGCCTTCGTGATCCCGAGCTCCCCCGCGATGTCACTCACCGAGACCGCCTCGTAGCCGTCCCGGGCAAAGAGCCGGAGCGCCGTCAGCAGGATCTTTTCCTTCGTTCCGTGCACGGCCGCACCCCCCCTTTTCAAAAAGTAAACGATCGTTTACTTGCAGTATAGCCCTCTTCCCCTCTCCCGTCAAGAGGCGGCGGGGCTTTTTTCTCTCCCGCCGCCGGGGCTCCTCCCCCGCCGACGCGGCACAGAAAAACAGGGAAGCGTTTCCGTCGCTTCCCTGTCCGTGTCTGTATTCAGAAAACCGTCTTCCCCATCAGCAGGCGGCTGCCCTCCCCGCGGAGCGCCCGATAGCCCAGCCGCTCATACAGCCGGCGGGCGCCCGTGTTCGCCCGCTCGACGTGGAGCACGACGGCCGGGACGCCCAACTCCCGGGCATAGTCCTCCGCCCGGCGGAGGAGCGCCGTGCCGATCCCCGCGCCGCGGTACGGCGCCGCGACCGAGAGGTCGTCGAGGTAGAGCCGGTCCTCCGTCTCGCGGTGGGCCTCGATCGACAGGTAGGCGAGCACGCCGTCCCGCCCCTGCGCGACACAGATCCAGTCCTCCCCGCCGTCGAAGAAGCGGTCCAGATACCCCTCCTCGTAGCCTTTTACGTCCGCGGTCCGGCAGACGCTCCGCAGCATCGCGAGGAAAAGCTCCCCGATCCTCTCCCGGTCCGCCGGGACGGCCTTTCGGAGCGTCCAGTCCACGGCCCGCTCCCGCTCAGCCCCGTCCGAGGACCTTCTCATAGCTTCCGTCCGTCCGCCGGGCAAAGCCCATCTTCTCCAGGTAGCGCGCATGCTCGGCGCTGCCCGCCGGGCAGGAGAGCCGCGCGATGCCGCAGGCGGGGAGCCTGTCGTAGAGATAGGCGCCCACGGAGCAGTCGCGATAGGCGGGCGTGGTGTAGTCCAGCAGGGCCTCGAAGCGCTCCCCGTCCCGCCGGCCCAGCAGGATGCCGGCCGCCTGGTTCTCATAGAAGACGGCGAAGCCCTCGGCGCTCTCGGCCTGTGCGCTTTCCGGGCCGGGGAAGTAGCGGCGGATATCCTCCCCGTACTGGCGGAGGAACCAGGCCGTGAAGCCCTCCCCCGCGCCGAGCGTCTGGAACTCGTAGCTGCTGCCGGCGGTCTGCCGCAGCCGCAGCAGGTGATAGAGGTTCACGAGCACGAGGCAGCCGTTGAGCAGCGCGGTCGGGTAGGAGCGGATCAGGATCGCGTAGACGGTGAAGACGGCGCTGCCGATCAGGTTGATCACGCGCAGCCGCACCACCGAGCTCATCAGCATGGACACCAGGACCAGGAAGGACCCGAGGTATCCGATCAGTTCCAGCGTAAAGCCTCCGTTCATAAGCGTCTCCTTTCTCTGTCCCGTCCCTCACCGGCCGTCCGGGCTTCGGTCCGTCCTCAGCACGGCGTAGAGGCACACATCGCACAGGCCCTGATTGTTGCGGTCGGCGCTTCGCATGGTCCCCTCGCAGCGCATCCCGCATTTCTGCATGACCATGCCGGAGCGGGGATTGCGTGTGTCGTGCTTTGCCTCGACACGGTTCGCCCCCACCCGGTCAAAGAAGAAGTCCAGCACCGCCCGCAGCGCCTCCGAGGTGATCCCCCGGTGCCACCAGGCCCTTCCGATGCAGTATCCGATCTGCACCATGTCGATGCGCTCCTCCACCTGGACCGCGGAGATGCTGCCGATCGGCTCCCCGCTCTCCTTCGGGACGATCGCCCACTGGTAGAAGCGCTCGTCCGCATAGGCGGCCTCCCACTCCCGCAGGATGGCCTCGCTGTCCCCGGGCCCGCGGTGCGTGGGCCAGGTCAGAAAGCGCGTGACCTCCTCGTCGGAGGCCCAGTTCCGGTACATGGCGGCGGCGTCGTCCCGCGTGAATCGCCGCAGGATCAGGCCTTCGGTCTCCAGTCTCTCCGTTCCGCGGTGCGTCATGGCGCTCCTCTCCCCCTTCCGATGCTCTGGATCGATTATACCGGAAAGCGCCGCGTTTATCAACTCGCGTTTCCGCTCCGCGGCCGAGATTCCGCTTTACACGGAGGGATATCCGTGTTATGATGCATAAAAATCGACTTTTCCGGAGACGCGGAGGATAAATATGAAAGAATATACATTTGCTTACGGCGACGGCAGCGTGACGATCCCGCTGGACGAGGGGCAGGTGAAGGCGGTGCTCCGCGGCAACGCGGTCCCCGCGCTCCCGGATATCCGCGCCGCCGTGCGGGAGAGCCTCGACGCGCCGATCGGGCGGGAGCCGCTGCGCGCCTGCGTCCGGCCCGGGGACCGGGTGGCGCTGGTCATCAGCGACATGTCCCGCTTCTGGATGCGGCAGGACCGGGTCGTGCCGCACCTCGTCGACTACCTGCTGGACGACTGCGGTCTCGCGGCGGAGGACCTCACGATCGTCGTGGCCAACGGGACCCACCCCGGCGGCGGGGAGGCGGAGCTGCGCAGACTGGTCACCGACGCGGTCTGGGAGCGCGTGCGCGTCGTGAACCACGACTGCCGCGCAGCCGATCTGGTCCCGCTCGGCACGACCTCCTTCGGGACGGAGCTCGCGGTGAACCCCATCGCGGCCCGGGCCGATCTCTGCCTCTGCCTCGGGGCCGCCACCTATCATGTCATGGCGGGCTTCGGCGGCGGGCGCAAGAGCATCCTGCCCGGGATCAGCAGCGAGGCCGCGATCCGCCACAACCACGCGCTGTCGCTGGATCCCGCCGTGCTGCGCTCGAACCCGCTCATCGGCAACGGCCGCACGGCGGACAACCCCCTGAACCTCGACATGCTCGAGGCGGCGGGCCTCATGAAAAACCTCTTCCTGGTCAACCTCGTCGTCAACGCCGAGGAGCAGCTCTGCGCCGTGTTCTCCGGCCATTACCGCCTCTCCTGGGAGCGGGCCTGCCGCGAGGTCGAGCGGGTGTATCAGGTCCCGATCCGCGAACGCACGGACGCGGTGATCGCCGGCTGCGGCGGCTATCCGCGCGACATGTCCCTGTACCAGGGCAGCAAGGCCATCGACAACGTGGAGTCCGCCCTGAAGCCCGGCGGCACGCTGATCCTCGTGATCGAGGCGCGGGAGGGCGGCGGCCCGCCGGAGTACTTCGGCTGGAGCCGGGACCTGCGCGCCGGTACGCTCGAGAAGCGGCTGCGCGAGCAGTTCACCGTCGCGGGCTATGTGTTCTTCCTCAACTGCGAGCAGGCGCAGCGCTATCGGATCCTGCTGCTCACCGGCCTCGACCCGGCCGAGACCGCCCCGATGGGGATCGAGAGCTACCCGGACGTGCCCTCGCTGCTCGCCGCAGCGGAGCTCGCGGGAAAGAGCGTCACCGTGATCCCCAACGCGGGCGCAGTGGTGCCGGTGGTCACGGGCCCGGCCTGAGCGCCCGGACCGCGCCGCCTCCCCTTCCGTGCCGCCTCGGCATCCCGCGGAGCTCCCCTTTCCCGCGTCCCACACGCCGCTTTTGTGCGATCGTACCAAAGCGGCGTTTTATATTTATCCATTATTTGTCGGAATAAACGCTTTACAAACCGCATCAAATGTGTATAATTATACACATCCAACGGATGAATATTCACAACCACCCACTGGAACCCAAGAAAGGGAGGATACGACATGAAAAAGATGATCAAAACCGCGGCCTGGATCCTCAGCCTCCTGCTGCTGGTATCCGCGCTC